>JAGQWV010000750.1 GCA_020437045.1 Saprospiraceae bacterium
TTCGATCATTCCACACTGTTGCAAAATATTTTTCATTGGGCATTACCTAATCCAGCAGCGGTAGTAGTGCAAGGCCCCGGAATACTTGATGTCACCATTTGGGAGCAGGAGAAATCGATGACCGTTCATTTGGTTAATTTTACGAATCCGATGATGCTTAAAGGACCTTTTCGGGAGCTGCTACCTGTTGGTCAACAACATATTGAGATAGAAATTCCAGCGGGAAGAACGGTAAAAGATGTCAAATTGTTGGCACGGGGAGACCGAGCAAACTACAAAACAGAAGCAAATAAATTATTGCTTAATGTTGATCAGATTACTGATCATGAAGTAATTGCTATCGACTTTAGTTGAAATTACCCTGACATTTTCGGATTACTCTGACCGGGTACCCATAGGCGATTCGCTAACGAAATCGCCATATGGATAGGTATCCGGAGTGACCACTACCCCTGTACTTAATTTAAAGGGTATATTTTCTTTGAAAGGAAATTCTAGTTCAACAAAAAATGCAGTCCAACCATTTTCTGGTTTTTCTACCGTTACTTCATAAGTTCCATCAGCAGAAATCTCTAATATCGTTGAATCATAAGTTCTTCCAATGGAGTCTACCTGGAAATTTCGGGCCTTATCATTGTGTGCTTGCCAAAGGGTAATTTTACTGGGAGGAAAGGCTGGTTTTGTCTGAATATGAATATTACCGTCTTTTACTTCCCAATCAAAATCAGGCCTTGGTGTTTGCTCGACAATCATTTGAAAAAAGGCGAGAAGCGAAGTCCAGGCATCGGTTTCCCGCATAGAATGTTCGGAATTCGGAACATATCTCAGATGTTTTTCTCCTTTTAAATCTTTCCAATAAAACTGCCAGGAGTCAGGTAAGAAAAATTGATCGCCGGTGGCATTCAAAATCAATTTGGGCATGGTTAATTTATCCCGAAACGAATAGGGGTCGGTGAGACTAATTAGCCGGTCATATTCTCTGGAATGTTGCCATTCCATAATTCCTTCCCGGTTGTAATCTCCTACGGCTGGAGCCCATCTTCCATAGGCTCGCCAGTGATGCGAAAAAGATGGAATTATATTGAGCATATCTATCACAATGGGTACGATAGCTACTACCCGCTTATCGACAGCACCAGTCGTCCAGGTGGTCCAGCCTCGTTTAGACCCGCCGGCAACCACAAATTTTTCCAAAGGTTTAACTTCTATCTGGCGGCTTAATAATTCCAACACATCCATTGCTCTTGCTGCTGCGGTAGTCATTGGCATTCTGGCTAACCAGTGAATGTCTTCATCTTTAGCACCACCTTCAAGAAATTTGCGCCAGCCATAGGATATGATTTCATCTTCATCTCGTGGCCCATAATCGTCACCGACAAATTCCAGAGGTTGATTGGGCACGTTATGCAATTCCGTTACGATGGAATGAGTAAGTAATGCCGTTTGGACAAGCTGATCTCCCGCTTTAGTTGGCTGCTCTCGTTTTCGGTTTCCTCCCCCAATAAATAGTAGTCCGGTGTTGCTCTGCACACTGTCGGGAACCACTACCGTAAGCCAGTGCCACCAGGTCGGATCTTTTACTTCAGCTGTGGTCAACCAATCTTGCGATATCATCCGAACCACATAAATATTATATCCTTCACCCTCAATAGTATCCACCACTTCCCAGGGGGCATTCTTATCCCGTTGATCGACATATTGCTCCAGTGGAGATAAAACTACTTCGGTAGGTGTCTCTTTTGTTGTCTGACGACAACCCAGGCCAACCAGAAACAGGATCGAAAAATAAAAAAAACGGGAATTGAAGTGCTTCATAATGTTCGGCTTTGGATCTAAGATAATAAGCTTTAGTCAAATAATTGTTTATCCTGTAAATTCTACTTTATTTCGTGACTATAACAAAAGTATGGATCAAGTTGATGAAACATGAATGGAAAAAGCAGGAGAAAGAATTTTATGCTCCCAAGCAGGTGCCACAGAAGGTGATTTTACCTTCCTTTAAATTTTTTACCATTGCCGGCGAGGGTAATCCGAATAATGCATTTTTTTCAGATTATATAGCTGTCTTATATAGTTTGGCTTACGCCGTTAAGATGAGTCCTAAACAGAACAAACAACCGGAAGGGTATTTTGACTATACGGTATACCCTTTGGAGGGTGTTTGGGATCTTATAGACAAATCAAAATACAATCCTGAGGACAGGATTGATAAGGACAACTTAAAATTTACTTTGATGATTCGTCAGCCATCCTTTGTAAGCGATACCTTTGCCCGGGAGATAATCGAGATGACAAAAGAAAAGAAACCTAGTTATCTTTTGGATAATGTCCTTTTTGATACCATTGAAGAAGGAGCATGCGTGCAAATGTTACACATAGGCAGTTACGATGATAAGCCGGCAAGTTTCGGGAAGATGGAGGCGTATTGCACCGAAAACAATCTCCAGCGCAAATCTAAAATGCACCGTGAGATCTACCTGTCGGATGCCAGAAAAACAACTCCTCAAAAGCTCAAAACTATTTTAAGGTTTCAGATTCTTTAATCGATTGAATTTATTCTAAAGATCAAGTGCGAGCCTTTTATCAAGTCATATTTTCAGAGTCTTTTGTGAATTTGGTTGAAGACTAATAGCTGTTGGATCTCGATCGATATTCGAAATTAACTAATGGGGAAATCAAGATGTCGACTGCTATTATAAGGCTATATTTTTACGGAGAATGGGGATGGTCTTGTTGAGTGAACTAGTTATTTTATAAATCAATCCGGAATTTGAGGTTGGGAGTACGCTTTAATAAAGAAGTTTCTGCGCCGACAACTGTATTTAATTGTTGGCCACGAGGACCTTCGAGAGGTATTGAATAGATATACTGCAAATATTTAACATTGGTGTGATTGGTGACATTAAAGCAACTTATACCTATGGTACCTTTTTTGCGCATTAAATTAAAATGAAAATCAACTCCGAGATCTAACCGTTGATAACTGGGGAGGTTTTCTAAATAGGAGTCACCGTCCAGGTCCCGGCGATCGGTCTCTTCCGGCAGCTCATTTAGAGCAAGGTACGGTTTACCACTGCTATAAATGTAGTTGGCAGAAAAGGAGAATTTTCCCAGGTGATAAGTGTTTACCCATTTAAACTGATGTCTCCGGTCATTTTCGGCAGGAAAGGGCTGATTAAAGCGAATCTCTTTAAATTGCCGTGTGCTTTTGCTTAAAGTGTAGGCAATCCATCCGGCATATTTTTTTGTGGTTTTCGAAAGCAAGAGATCCAGGCCGATTACTTTTCCTTCGCCAGATAGAATTTTGTATGATCGACTCCGGTTGACCCCCTGAGTTGTGTCAACAGCTGGTTTTTGCAAAGAGTATTCTAAAATGCCACCCAGATTTTTTTGGTACAGTTCAATATCCAGAAGCCAAGAATCTTTTTTAAAGTCACATCCCACCATGTATTGCAATGATGTACCTACGGGATATTCCTTTCCGTTTGCCATTAATAAATAATTAGTAGACTGCCCCAACCGGTTTTCATAATTTAATTCTCTGGTAAATTGATGAGCGTAGTGAATGGAGGTTTTCAATTGGAAGGCATCTCCGATGTAATGATTTATTTGCAATTTGGGGTCGAAATAAAGTTGCTTGGTTGGCGAATAGTAAGTTCCCCTTCCCCCAAGAATCAAGGAAGTTGTTTTATTTTTAAACCAGGTTTTCTCTCCAAATAGTGTTGCTTGATTTGCCAGCTCCGATCCAAGCAACAGGTCTTGCTCATCTTCAATAAATTGATAATGGGTCCTGTTGATTTTATAGTCAATACCTAATTTAAGGGATTCGTTGTCTGTATCTCTGATTAAATAGGCATATGACCCACCTCCGGATAATGCTCCTTGTTGAAAGTTGCTACGCAGCGGGGCAACAATATCTGTTTCACTATTGTAATGAGAAAAAAAAGCATTGGAAAAAAACTGCCATCGCCGGTTTAGTTTCCAATGTAGATTATAGCTTGATCCCAGATTTTGCCATGATTCCAAATTTCGGAAGGTGATCGTTTCCAAGCCATTATTTCTGGAGAAGTAAGAGAGGTCATAATTGTTTTGTAATTGATCCGATGATCCGAAAAAATTAAAATCAATATTTAATCGATCGGACAGAAATAAGCTAATCTTGGAATTGATATCTTGAAAATTGAACTGGGGGTTTGTGGTGATATTTTCTGATCGAGGCAGAACCCGGTCATCATTTCCGTAAAAATCAATGTTTCCTTGGGTGAGATCAAATGAACTGAGGTCAGCCGCATTCAGATACGAACTACGAACACCTAGATTCCAACTTATTTTTTTGCTAATCGGAGTAAACAGCGACACCGACGCGGTTAGTAAATCAACCTCCATACTGGCGTTCCATTGTTGGGAATCGGAAGTAGAATTTAATGTCAACAATCCTCCGGTGCGACCACCGTACTGTGAGGGTAGTGCATTTTTATATAATGAACCCTGCGAAAAATAATTTCCGTTTGTTGCCCCAAAAATTCCATAGAAGTGATCGGTCCGGTACACTGGTATTCCATCAAGTAATACCAGACTTTCATTGCCCTCGCTACCTCGTATTCTGATCTGTGCATTTAAATCATCGTCTGACTGAACACCGGGCAACATCTGAATTTGTTTGATCAAGTCAGAGGCATTTAAAGACGAAAGAGCAAAAGATTGTTGTGGATTATTTTTTATTTCCAGTGAAGCTTTATCTGAGCGCGATCGAAGGATGGGAAGCTGATCGATAATAGTCACTGTCTGTAGCTGCAACGGTTGATCTTCCAGGGCTATGATGGGCTCTTCCATGATTTGGTCAGGGGTAAGAGAAATAGTGGCATAGCCCAAACTTTGAAAATAGACCGGAACAGATTTTTTCAACGAAGGTATTTCCAGGGAGAATTTTCCCTCTTTGTCCGTTATAGCAGGATTTTCGTTATCCTGATAGATAAGTACATCGGGTATAGCCTCGTTTTTCAGATCAACTATTTTACCAGATATAATATGATCTCCTTTGTAATTTGAGATGACTATCCCCTGATCGCGAATCAGGTATTTAGTAGCATCGAGCTTTTTTACCTCGATTTTTTTGGGGAATATCTGCTGTAATAATTCTTCGAGCGAACTGGCCTCCAGATGTCCCGTGACTGGTGAGCGGAGATTGGCAAGTTCTGTAGGATAAGCAATTAAATAGGGCTGACGGGCACTGATGACTTCAATGATTTTTTTCAAATCATCCTCTGGTTGGACATCAATGGTCCAAAAAGTGGATTGGGCAACTAGATTACCTATTGCCCAAAAGCTTATCAATGTCAATAAAAATGGTTTCTTCATGGATTATTTTAATCCTCCCTACTTATATTGATTTTGTTATTTTTCTTTTCATATTTGAGTTTTAATGGCCAGAAGACACTGCTTAGCGCTTGATCCAAATCATTGTCAATAAAAAAACCTGTATACAATAAATCTTTAGCTTCTTGTGGCATAGTGATATGGATATCATATTGCCTCTCCAGTTCTGCGGCGACTTCAGCGAGCCGGGTATTTTCATATTTAAACGTTCCGTTGAGCCAATCAATTTCGACCGTGTCTAATTGAAATTTGGTTAATCCCTGAACTTCGTTTAGATATGCTTTTTCACCGGGTGTCAGAATCAATTCTTTATCACCACTCACCACTTTAACTTTGCCAGTTTTGCAGATCACGTCAAAATGATTGGAATGGTTGAATATATTAAAACTTGTACCCAATACCTGCACCGTGCCCAAGTCTGTATGAACCGTAAATGGACTTCCTTTTGATACTTGAAAAAAGGCTTCCCCATCGAGATAAATATCGCGGCTAACCGCAAATTTATTTTTATCATACGAAATGGATGATCCATCGTTTATGCGAATCTCCGATTGATCCGGTAATTGATGAATGGTGGCCAGACCAGCTGCGGCTTCAATGGTGGTCATTTGGTTGCCGCTGTAATTGACTATTAATAAGAGGAGTATCGCCGCTGCAGCGCTGATCGCCGTAATGATCGGTAGTATCCGTGTTTTTGCTCGAGTGGGAGTAGCTTCTTTTTGGATATCCATCTGAATCTGATCCCAGATCTTAGCGGACATTCCCTGAGTATCTACTTTTTTGAACGAAAGCGAACGGAGCATGCTCCTGGCTTCTTCCACCTTTGCCTTGTGCTCCGGATTTTGCTCTATCCATTTGGTCCAGTTTTGACGGGTGTCTTCCGTCGGGTTAAGTACCCATCTTAGAAATTCTTCGTCCTGGATGAGATCCTCTACAGAATATGTATTGTAATGATCATTCATCTTAATTCTGATTGAATAGTTCGTCTAAATAATTGGATCTTGTCATGTTGTTATAATTATTTCGACATACCGAAGCACCGGAATGCATGATGCTCATGCAAATTCCCCGGCTGTCTTTGGTGTCCAGATGAGCACGCTGGAGGTAACAATGACCTAGTTCGTGAAAAACCAGGAACTCTTTTTCCATATCATCCGCATGATTCCAGAAGGTTAAGTTGATCAACACCCGGTCCGGATGATTGGGATCATGTTGGCACTGGCCGGAAATAGAAGCTTCCAAGGTATTGCTGAGATATCCTTCCACATTAATAAGTGAAAAGTCAATATTTCTGCCCCGGAAATTTCCTTCTTCTTCAAATCTTTGAAAATATTGTTGCAGTTTTTCATCAACGAATACGGAATCTTCTTCCTCCTTTTGGCAAGAAGTAAAAAAGCTCAAGAAGACCATTACAAAAGCAATTTTTATGATGTAATAAGATCTTTGATGTTTATCTTTTTTCACTTCGGCGTTCTTTTTCCTATATCTACAAGCGCTTGATCTAGTTTTTGTACTCATAAAACCAGCAGAAAAAATACCAGAAAGATCAAGGTCATGACTTTTCGCAGCGTTTGGATGCTATTGAAGATCAGGTTGCGCGCTGATTGATAGTTAAGATCCATGACTTCACAAATTGCCTCATAGGAAAGCTGCTGATAGTATTTCAGGTAAATGGCTTCCCGCTGTCTGGCACTCAATTTCTCAAACGCTCCCTGAAGGGCGGATTTTGCCTCTTCATTTTCTTCATCCATGATCCACTGTTCTTCGATAGATAGGTCACAGGCAAAACCCAGACTGTTTTCATCCAATTCCGAGGATCTTCTTTTTAAAGATTGAATGATTCTTCGACGTAGCGCTACCATCAGATATCGTTGTATGGAATCGGTGCTGGAAAGCCCTTCCCGGTTTTTCCAGATATAGATAAATAGGTCATGCAAACTGTCTTCTACCGTTTCCCGGTCTTTGCAAAACCTACATCCATACTGTAGCAAACTTTCAATATGGGAATCATACACCTGCTGAAATGCTTGTTGATCACCTTTTTTTAGTGATTCCCACAGTTGTTCATCATTCATTCAATATTCAGTTAGGATCTAAAATTCGGTTGTTGGTTTCCGATGCATTAACGGTTTTTTGGATCATCAAGTCAATAGTATTTTCCTGTAAAAATGGTAATTAAGAAACTTTTAACATTTGAATTCAAGTACAAAAATAAAATTGTTGTCTTCTCCAGGTGTATTTCAATTTACTAACCAACAAAAATTAGATTTCCGATGATTAGTCAAGTTTTAAAGAAAACCTGGATGTTCTCCTTGCTAGCCCTGGCAGTTCTCAGTGCATGTAATAAAGATGATAGTCTTTCATCTGGTGATGTCACCACCGATAATATTGAGAACTATGTGGATAGCGTGGTTAACGAGATGCACGAAAGAAGTGGTTGCGGAAAATTCGGATGTTTTGAATTTGTTTTTCCTATTACCATAGCTTTTCCCGACGGCACTACGACTGAGGTGGCCGATTATGCTGCTCTAAGAGATGCCCTGCATACGTACCGGGAGGAAAATCCGGATGGTGAACGGCCAACATTATCTTATCCACTGGACGTGATGACTCAGGATGGTGAAGTGGTGACCCTGGCCAGTGCCGATGAACTGGATCAGTTAAGAATGCAGTGTGCTGATTCCTTACGTATGGAGGGACATCGAGGAGGACACCGTGGCGGACATGGTGGCCATGATATGTTCTGTTTTTCAGTGAATTTTCCGCTTTCGATCGCCTTGCCTGATGGTACAACGGTCGAAGTCGCGGATCGTGTAGCCCTGAAAGATGCCCTTAGGAGCTGGAAAGAAGATAATCCGGATAGCACGGATAGACCGGAATTGGTATTCCCCATCACAGTGACGATGGAAGATGGAACCGTAGTGACCGTTGAAAGCAAAGACGACCTCAAAGACTTAAAAGATAGCTGTAGTCAATAGTTAGTTTGTTAGGACGAATCATGATGATTCCTTCTATGCTCGGCGCAGGGTTGGCGAAGACTGGCAATACTTGAATTTTCAACAATCCTGCGAGAGCAATCCTTCAACCAGCATGATTACAGGTCGCAAGAAGTAAGTAAGCTTTCGTTTCATACAGATATTAATGTCAAGGTTTCAGGGGAGTTGGACAAAGGTCTGACTCCCTCTTTATATTTTAAGGTAGGATCAAGATTATTCTAAATGTCAACATAATACCGGTCCTTGGACGTTTATAGAGAAAACCTAAAACGCTGTCAACAAGATTTACAATTATATACACTTTATGAAATTTTGTAATATATTGCAGTAGATTTGTACTTTTACGAGTCATTATTGAAGAAAACTACAGAGTCATGCACCGATTTCTCCCTCTACTCCTCACCGTGTTCGCTACCTTTTGCTTTATACGTCAGTCTTATGCTGACAGGGCGGCTGATTCACTGGAACTGGTAAAATTATACAACAGCACCGATGGGGCCATGTGGTCGATCACCTGGGACCTCCAGCAACCTATGAACACCTGGTTTGGAATCAGCCTTGATGATAACGGGCAGGTGATCAGTGTGAGTCTGCCAGGCAATAATCTCAAAGGTGCATTACCTAACCTCGCCTTGCCCCAATGCAGATTACTATCCCTTAGTCGTAATACGCTACGCGATACATTGCCTTTGCTGGGAGGCTTGCCCAATGTACTGGCCGTCGATTTATCCCGTAATGAAATTGATGGGCATCTTTTTGATTTTAATATGCCTAAGATTGATATGCTGGACCTCTCCTATAATAAGATCCAGGGATCTATTCCTGACTTTAGTAAAATGACCAGCATGAACACATTAAGGTTACAGTACAACCGTCTTGATGGAACATTGCCTGACTTTAGCAAAATGCGAAGCCTTCTAAGTTTGAATGTATCCGGCAATTTCTTGGAGGGACCGATACCGGAGTTTAATTTTTTACCGGATCTCATCACTTTACTATTAAATGATAATCAATTTGTAGGCAGTGCTCCGGCTTTCAGGGGATCTCCCGGTTTATTTCTCATTGATCTTTCCAATAATGATTTGTCGGGATTTATGCCATCTTTTACCCGCCAGTCTACGCTAGAACAGCTGAATGTAAGTGGAAATAGAATAGTAGGTCCTATTTCTAATTTTAGCGCAAATAAGCTACTGAAGAGTATAGACATCTCTAATAATTTGCTTGAGGGGTCCTTACCCGATATTAAGATCAACACCAGTTTGACTGACTTTAAGGCAAACGGTAATAATTTTA
>JAGQWV010000751.1 GCA_020437045.1 Saprospiraceae bacterium
GGCTACAGGGTGTTAGGTTATCATTCACAGTCTCAAAAAAAAAGCCTGATTTTGTAAGTCAGGCTTTTTCTATAAAAATATCATGAATATCTTATCCCAAAACCTTTTCTTCGGTCATGAAAGGCTGATGATATTTTCGTTCTCCCGTTGCTTTATACCAGGCATTGGCTAAAGCCCCAATGACCGGTGGTAAACCCGGCTCCCCAAGCCCAGTAGGATCAATTTCATTCTCTACGAAAAATGTTTCGATTTCCTTCGGAGCCTGAGGATGACGAATGACCTGATAGGCATTAAAGTTGTTTTGTTGAGGCACCCCATCCTTGAAGGTCAGCGCACCATATAGCGCATGACCAATACCATCGACAGCCCCACCTTCCATAATGTTATTGGCTGCATCCCGGTTTACCACTATACCACAATCTACGGCTCCCCATACTTTTTCGATCACAGGTTTATCCGCTTCCATTCTCAGATCTACTACCTGAGCCACATAAGAATTGTGGCAATAGTAGGCCGCAACACCTCGGTAAGTACCTGAAGACGCTTGCCCCCAATTGGCTTTTTCCTTGATTAATTTAAGTACACCCGCATACCGTTCTGCATCATAGTCGTTCTTTTCTCCAACAGGATTTTTGATAGCTCGATCAAATAATTCCAATCTAAATTCGATAGGGTCTTTACCCATGGCTTCTGCCACTTCATCGAGAAATGATTGTTCAGCTCCGGCGATAAAATTAGATCGCGGTGCTCTCCAGGCTCCAGTGGTAATGTTTGAGTCTAATTCCTCTTTTTCCGCCAGGTAATTATCGACAGCACCGGCGGGAAATCGATTTTCAAAAATCGGACTTTCACGGATGCCCGTACCTTTCACATGAATTGCTGTCAGGTTTTTATCGGCATCCAAGGCAGCACGATAGGTCACCATGTAAGCTGGCCGGTAGGTTCCCTGGGTCATGTCGTCTTCTCGGGAATAGACCAGCTTTACAGGCGCTTCCATTTTTTGGGAAATCCTGGCCGCTTCGATACCAAAATGTCCATATAAGCGACGACCAAAACCACCACCCATCCGGCTCATCATTACTTGTATATTATCCTCATCCAGATCCAGTACCAAAGCAGCTGTCTTCCGTAGATTCTCCGGAGTTTGTATTGGTCCAATCAACTCGGCACTTGTTTCTGTCACAAATGCATAGAAATTCATGGGTTCCATGGTATTATGTGGCAAGAATGGAGCAGAATAAGTCTTTTCAATCACTTCAGCAGCATTGGCAAAAGCCGCTTCCGGATTTCCGTCCCTTCTAGCTACCCGCATCTTACCTTTCAATATTTTTTCAAATCCGGCAACATGGTCTTCGGTGCTTTCCGCTTTAGACTCTGTCTCCCATTCCACCTTGACTGCTTTTTTTGCTTTCATTACCTCCCAGGTGGAATTGCCCACGATAGCGACCAACTCGGGAACTCCGGTACCATCGGACCAGGTCTTTTCAATGCCTTCAGGATAAGTTTCAATGGTAAAAATATCTTTAATGCCCGGCATAGATCGTGCCTCTGTGTCATCGACAGATTTAACCTTCATGCCAAAGGTTGGCGGTTGAATGATCATTGCGATCAGCATTCCATCTTTCGTAATGTCTAATCCATAGAGCGGTTGTCCGGTCACAATTTTGAGACCATCCACATTTTTTCTGCTTGATCCGATGATTTTATAATCTTTGGGATCCTTGAGTTCGACTTCACCGGGCACCGACATGGTTGCCGCCAGGGCCGCTACATCTCCGTAACCCATACTCTTTCCAGAACCGGAATGATTCAGTACGCCCTCTGCAGCGGTTACTTCAGATACTGGTACTTCCCATTGTTTAGCGGCAGCTTCCATAAGCATACGTCGTGCCGTGGCACCCGCCATGCGCAGCGCATCCCAGCCTTGTCTTATAGACTGACTTCCACCGGCTACTTGCCGGGTATATTTTTTAGTATCCAATCCGGCCTGCTCAACGACGACCTTTTTCCAATCTACGTCCAGTTCTTCAGCCACTATCATTGGCATGGACGTCTTAACATTTTGGCCGATTTCCGGATTGGGCGAGTAGATGGTCACGACCCCATTATTTCCTATTTTTAGAAAAGCATTGATGTCAAACCATTCATCAGGCATCGTCATTGTTTCCTCTTCCTTGCCTGTGGGTGTACAACTGGCCAGCCAGCTGAAGCCCAACATAAATCCACCACCGGCAGCCGCCGAAGCCGACAGAAATGAACGTCTGTTATATGTTGTTTTTATAGTTGTCATTTTTAACTTTTTTAAGATTCGAACATGATGGATTTACTGATTTTTGGCCGCTGATTTGATAGCCGCCTTGATGCGTACATACGTACCACAACGACAGATATTGCCTTGCATTGCCATGTCAATGTCCTCATCACTAGGACTTGGTTTTGATTTCAGCAGTGCAGCAGCACTCATAATTTGTCCCGCCTGACAATAACCGCATTGGGGGACATCATGCTCAATCCAGGCTTTTTG
>JAGQWV010000752.1 GCA_020437045.1 Saprospiraceae bacterium
TTTCCATTGCTATCGGTACCGCGGAAGTGATAGGTAGCACCTTTATGCAGCTAGTCGATGCACGAGGTAGTGCGATAACCCCGGTTCGAATGATCAGCTCTTCTAAAGAAAACTTGTACTTTAGTGTGTCTGACGGAGTATATTACCTTCGAGTATGGAACAATGAAGGTGTCGGAGTAAAGAAAATCGCCGTACTTAATTAGATGGGGAAAATTGGACTTCTCTTGATAAAAGAGATCTTAGAAATGGCTAGATTTGCTTTGAGGAGATCTGCCATTTTAAGAATCGAAAGATGCAATTATCTTTTTTAAAGACACTCCGGGTAAAAGGGAAACAAACTTTCGCAAGAATATTAGTCATCTAGAAACTGGCACCTATTTTCTGGAGATTAGAGCAGGTAAGATGGTTGTAGAAAAGACAATCGTAAAAGTATAACTATATGTTGATGGCATCCAAATACATAAAGGGAATAGTGCTTATTGCGGCGTCGCTAATAATGATACTAAATATTACTACAGCGCAAGATAATAAGTGGGCTGAAGAAGGGGCGACCTGGCATTATACTCAGATACACCCCGTTTCAGGCACTTTGATAATAGGTTATACCATGTTGGAAGCTGTGGGTGACACCATTATTCATGACACGCTGGCACAGGTGATCAGGCATTCGGTTTATCAGGAGTTTGAACCTGTCTATCGGTCACCAATCTATATTCATCAGGAGGGTAAGAAAGTATATTACTTTTTGAAAAACAGGTTCACTTTGTTGTATGATCTTGCCGCCGAAGTTGGCGACACACTGGAAATTGTAGCTCCTATTTATGAGTTTCAGGATGATTCGATTATGTATTTCAGAGTTGATTCCGTAGAGGAGATCAGTGTGGTGGGTAATCAACTGATAAGACAAAATCTATATCCTATTGATAAGGGAGCCACCGAATATGCGGTGCAATTTTCGGGTTGGAATATAGAGAAAATGGGAAACCAACAATTTTTTCTTCCTGTATACCAATTGGATTGTGACAATAATTGCACGGAAGGTTTACGATGCTATGAGGATGCTGAAATAAGTCAGAAGTTTGTTGATTTTCCGTGTGACACCTTTGATTATACGGTATCATATTTTGATCTTAACACAATTAATTTAGATTTTGAAATAGCACCTAATCCAGCCAGGGATCACATTTCCATTGCTATCGGTACCGCGGAGGTGATAGGTAAGACCTTTATGCAGCTACTCGATGCACGAGGTAGTGTGGTAACACCGGTTCATATGATCAGGGCTTCTAAAGAAGACCTGTACTTTAGTGTGTCTGCCGGAGTATATTATCTTCGAGTATGGAACAATGAATGTGCTGGAGTAAAGAAAATCGCCGTAATTCATTAGATGGAGAAACTTGGACCTTCCCTTGATCAAAAAAGAGCGTTGAAATGGCTAGATCTCTTTGAGGGAGATCTGCCATTTTCTTTTCCGAACCCTAAAAGTGAAATAAGTTTTTTCATAAGTTTTTTACCATTGATTCTATATCCGGGAATCTTATCAGGTCAGCAGTTCTATTTTATTTCCAATGAGACGTTAAGTTTATACCTGATTGACAGCAAAAATTGTGCATACGAAGAGGTTACGACATTAAAATTTCCACCAGGGGTAGATCATGCAATCACAGCCATGGTTTTTCATCCAAATGGCAAGGTGTATGTCATCGATTCCAAAAGCTTGTATGAGCTAGATCTAGATAGCGGACAGTTAACATTTATTTTTAATCCAGGGCCAGAAACAAATTTTATCCGTTGGCTTGGAATGACGATTGATTCGAGTAATCAGATAATTATGGGGTATTCTAATCTGAATTACTATGACCCGGTCGAAAAAAGGTATTCGGAAAAGCCTGGCACATTGATTTTAGACAACTTTACGATCTATCGAAATAATATTTTAGCAGGTCATTTGGAGAATTTTGAATATGTTGATATACACAGAACGCCCTATAGTTTAATCGATGGCTTTATTTTACCCGGACTGTCAGAAATGACTGCCATGACCACATACAACAGTTATTGTGAGGGGGAAATAATTTATGGTTTTAATCATAATTTAGAACATAATACGCACCTCTTTACGATCGACCCCAGTACACATATGTTTGACACATTATGCACAATAGATGTTAATTTTGTCATCGCTATGGGTTCTCCATTTCTCTATTATAATCCGGATATTCAACCTGATTTTGATATTGATAACAGCAGCGGGCACACTGGCAATGGATTCTTTGCCAAATGGAATTGCCAAGGAAGAACCAGCCTCACCGATGACGATATCGGATTAAGAACTTGTAAGAAGATCGACAGTATCATAGTAGAATCGAAAGATGTGATTGTATTTAGCGATCATCTTGAACAAATAACCAATGGAATGTACCGATGGGTGAATAGTAATGGAGAAGACACGGTAGCAATCAAGAATTGGCTCCGTGAGGTCACACTTAGTATTGAGGATACCCAGGAAGAAAAGATCATAAAGACTTATTTTTTTGGAGATTCAGAGGTGGCCGATATATGGACGATTATAGAACCACGTACTGATATCTTTGAAAATGATAGTGTGAGCATATCCTTTTGTCAGAATGAGAATGCCATAGACCTCGATTCAGTACTGGACTTCAATGGAGAAATGGTTTACTTCGAACCAGGATTAATTGGCCACATTTTTGAACCCGCTAGGGATCCGGCAGGAGTCTATCGGGCCATCAGAACTAACAAGGATTGTCAAGACACAACTTTTATAGAGGTGAACATTATCACGCCACCTCAAAATTGGATTTTGGATCCGCTGAGCATCTGTTATACTGACAACATTGTCATTGATCCAAATTTTCAGGATTTTACTTTTCAGTGGTTGGATAGTTTGGGTACTGAAGTCATCGTTCCGGGAACCTATCATTACCAAATTAGCAATGATCAATGCAGGTGGGAGAATACGGTAGAAGTCAAAATTGATCCGAATTGCTTTTGTCAAATTTATGTCCCCAATTCTTTTACGCCAAACGGAGATGGTATTAATGATGCTTTTGAGATGTATGCAGACGACTGTATCCAAGTAAAATCAGCCAAAATATTTGATCGATGGGGAAACCTCCTGTATTCGTCTTCAGCAGCTGTAAGGTGGTTTGGAGATAACCACGCAAGTGGTGTGTATATCTACGCAATTGAATACTTAGATCAACGGAGTAACATCACCATACGAAAGAATGGAGATGTGCTGCTAATACGATAAAAAAGAATTTTTTCAAAATTGGAAGAATTAATAGGGGGTTGAAACAATATAAATATTATCGTTTTGGGATGCCATGGTGATGGCATTAGGCTCTGCTTCTATTTCGAGGGTCGATACTTGTTCATACAAATGAACGTTAAACCTCGCTTTTGTTGCTTTAAATTGGAGGCAATTTAACATACAAATCCATTGGCAGAAAATTATGATCCTAACGCAACTGTTGACGATGGATCTTGCATAATCTATGGATGCACAGATGAGTTAGCCTTAGACTATAATTCTGATGCAACGATAGATGATAGATCCTGCCAATATTTTGTCGGAGGTTGTACGAACCAGAATAGTATTTCTTTTGACCCGGAAGTTATTGAAGATGATGGTTCATGTATGAGTTACAAATACATTCAAAATGGGGGACTGATTACGGCCAAGCGAAAAATTGGTTCAGAGCTTAGGCAAGTGATTTATATGTATAATTCATTTAGCACAACATCAAGCAAATATTATTGGTGGTTTTGGGATTAGGCTTTAAAATCAAGGTTTGAGGTAATCGACCCAATTGATCTTGGTGAACAATTAGATCTAGTAGGGGGATATGGTTCGAACGCTCTTAATAGAATTGTTGGTTTGAATGACTCGGGGCAAATATGGATTTTGTCCCATCAAAAGAATATTGGTTACTATTTCACCGATATCAACCACTATTTCAAAGATACAACTGTTTAATCGTATGTGGAAAACTTTTCATGCGTGCAATTTAAATGCACTGTAACTTTGCTATAAATAAAAATTGAATTTGAGATGAAGATAGTTTATGAGAATGAAGTGATCGGTAAAGTAATTTCATGGAGCAGAGACCATAACGATGCTTATGCAGAGACAGAAGATTACGCGCAGATGATGGGGCTTCACCTCCAAGGGCAGATGGTATCGATTGGTGGAGATGATTTCTTTACAAAGAATATATCCCTCGGTAATGCCTCATCAATTGTCCTTACCAGGCGATTTCCTTTGCCAGTATAGAACATTGTATAAATGAATCCATAAAGTTCAACAGGCCAAAATGGATGAAGATCGATTTAAGGAAAGTGACAAACTGAAAAAGGAGAACATACTACTTAGGCGAAAACTGGAAAATCAAAGAACTTATCGTCTATGGGTATTGAATTTATTGTCTGACATTATACTTGGTAGTAGATACAAAGAAAGCGGAAAGAGACTAGCTGAAGAAATTGTTGATGATAGAAATGTGACCTCCAAAACTCTTGGCGATTTCATTACCTATACACTGCAACGATTTACCCGAATTGGCGTCTTTATGATTATTCCTGCAGCATTGGTTGGAGTTCAGGTATATCTTCTTATCGTGCAGAATAGGCTTATCAAATCACAGAATGCATACATAGATACACAAAATACTTACATAAAAGAGCAGACTGTACTCAACGAAGCCACAAGAAGAAGTTCGACT
>JAGQWV010000753.1 GCA_020437045.1 Saprospiraceae bacterium
AATTCAGTGTTGGATAATGTACCTGGCATAGAGGGTATTAATGAAGAGGTGAAGCAACGCATTCTTTCTGAGGCACATTTTTTCAGAGCATTATCTTATTTTAATTTGGTTCGAGGTTTTGGACCGGTTCCAATCAAGATCCATGAGAGTGTTGACGTGAGCAGTGTCGGGTCTCCCAGAGAGCCGGAGAGTGCCGTTTATGATCTGATTCTTAGTGATGTGTTGGAAGCAGAAAAAAATCTTCCGTCAGACGTTGGGGCAGAAACAGGTAGATTAAGCGTTTGGTCAGCAAAAATGTTATTGGCACAGATATATCTGACTCTTGAACAATGGAGCGATGCAGCGGCTAAGGCAAAAGAGATTATGGATAGTGGTGTATTTGAGTTAATTACCGTTTCCCAAGCCTCTGACTTCTACCATATCTTTGCGACCAATACCAATGCTGAATATATCCTGGCATTACAACAATCGGAGACCAGACAAAGTAGTTTGCCTCAGTTTTTACATAGGCCCAGTACTCCCCCATATAATTATTCAAGTAGTGGTTTTTTTGCCTGGCTACCTGATACAACTTCTTTTATTGGTGATGCCTGGGATGATGCAGATTTGAGAAAAAGTTTTAATTTATACCATAGTTATATAGGGCCGGATGGAGAGATGGTAAGTTTGCCCAGTTCTTCACCGGTTTTGTTTGGAAAATTTATCACAACACCCGATGGCATCAGAAGTTACAGTGCTCCGATATTTCGCTTAGCAGAGACTTATCTGATCTATGCAGAGGCAGATGCGATGGCAACCGGATCAGTTACCACCGAAGCGCTGGAAGCTCTAAATGTGATCAGGAGACGCGCTTACGGTATGGATCCACACAGTGCCTCAGAAATAGACTATCTTGGAGATGTTTCTGTAGCTGAATTTCAGGATTTAGTATTGCAAGAAAAGGCATATGAGTTTATTGTGGAAGGTCAGCGTTGGTGGGATTTGAAGCGAACCGGAAAGGTTGAAGAGGCGATGACCGCGGCAGATAAGGAATTTCGTAGTGAGCGACTACTTTGGCCTTTGCCTGAAGATGAAATCAATAATAATCCTGACATTAATCAGGAAGATCAAAATCCAGGGTACTAATTACAATAATGAAGTTTTGTTGAGTATGTTTAAGTGTTTTTTATTTGGGCTTTGTGTAATGTTACCAGTGTTTTTGTTTGCCCAGCAAGAGGATTATGATATTGTAATCTATGGTGGAACATCCAGTGGAATTGCTGCTGCTATTCAGGCGTCACGGATGGGGAAGTCGGTAGTCTTGATTGAACCAAGTCGTCGTATAGGTGGGCTAACTACGGGTGGCCTGGGACAAACTGACATTGGAAATAAGCAGGCCATTGGTGGTATTTCAAGAGAATTTTATCAAGGTATTAAAGTCTATTACGATGATCCGGCAGTCTGGAAATGGCAGAAGCGCGAGGAATATCTCGATGGTGGCCAAACCCGGACAGAGGATGGTGAATCGACTATGTGGACATTTGAACCCTCTGCTGCCTTGAAAGTCTATGAAAAGATGATGGCTGCTGAAAAGATCGTACTATATCAGGATTTGAAACTGGACAGATCCAGCGGTGTCAGGAAAGATGGTGATAGGATCACTTCCATTGCGATGATCGGTGGTCGAAGTTTTACCGGCGAGATGTTTATCGATGCCACCTATGAAGGGGATTTAATGGCGGCGGCAGGAGTCAGCTATACGGTAGGTCGCGAATCCAATGATGAATATGGAGAGACACTAAACGGGGTACAGGCTAACAGTATCAATATTTCGCTCACCCGATTGATTTCGCGGAATAACTTCAATCACAATTTTGTTCCTGGTGTTGATCCCTATGTGGTAAAAGGAGATCCTTCCAGTGGATTACTGCCCAATGTCAATGCACACCCCGGTTTAGAAGGTGCTGGTGACGATAAAATCCAGGCTTATTGTTATCGAATGTGTTTGACAGATCATCCCGACAA
>JAGQWV010000754.1 GCA_020437045.1 Saprospiraceae bacterium
TTACTGGACGTAGGTATCGCCAAACAATTCTCCAAAAAATTACTTGATTTTATGGCTGACGAAAGACCTTATCTCAATCCTGATCTGAGTCTGAAACTGTTGGCAGATATGGTTGAAATCCACCCCAATCAACTCTCCTGGCTACTTAATGAACAAATAGGAAAAAACTTTAACGAATTTATAAACCAATACCGGGTAGAACATTTTAAAGCCCTTGCTACCTCACCCGACCATACTCATATTTCCCTGATTGGTCTGGCCTACGAAAGTGGGTTTAATTCCAAGACCGTTTTCAATACATTTTTTAAAAAACAAATAGGCTGCACACCCAGTGAGTTCGTAAAATCCAACCGGAAATAGTAGAAGATTGGTTCGCAATTATAATTCAGAACACCTGCCTGATTTTTCCGAACGTAAGGCTAAATGTACCGTCGTTTATTTGTGTCATTAAATCACAAGAAATTAAAACAACACAAATGGAAAAAACAACAATGAAAGCCGTAATAGCAACTGGTTATGGTGCTCCCGAAGTATTGGCCATCAGAGACATACAAATCCCTACTCCCAAGGAAAAGCAGGTACTAATAAAGGTTGTAGTTGCTTCAACAACCCGTGCCGATGGCATGATGAGAACGGGTAAGCCTTATTTCGGTCGTCTTTTCACCGGAATCAGCAAGCCTAAAAATCCGATCCCTGGTACCGGATTTGCTGGCGAAATCGTGGATACCGGCCGAAAGGTGACCCTTTTCAATATTGGTGAAATGGTTTTTGGCGAGACCACTTTAGGTTTTAGCACCAACGCAGAATACGTGGTAGTACCGGAAGATGGTGTGATACTGCACAAACCGGAAAATATGAGTTTTGCCGAGGCCGCCACCTTCTGTGATGGTCATCTGACATCCATAAATTTTCTCAAAGAAATCGCTAAAATAAAAGCTGGTCAAAAGGTCTTGATCAATGGAGCTTCCGGAAGTCTGGGCACCGCCGCCGTCCAATTGGCAAAATATTATGGCGCCCACGTGACCGGAGTATGCAGCGAAAGAAATATCGGTCTGGTTAAATCTTTGGGGGCTGACCGGGTTATAGACTACAATCAGGAGGACTTTACCAGATCGGACGAGTCATACGATATTATTTTTGATACCGTCGGAAAAAGCTCCTTTTCGGAATCCCAGAAAGTTCTTACAACAGAAGGCCTTTATATCTCACCCGTTCTGAAATTTTCTCTATTAATGCAGATGCTCAAGACCAGTCTGTTTGGTAGGAAAAAAGCAAAATTTGCGGCTTCCGGTTTAAAATCAGACCATGAATTAAAAGATCTTTTAGTCGAGTTGGTAGAAATCTACAACCAGGGCAAAATCAGGAGCATTATTGACCGCCAATTTCCCCTCGAAAATGTGGTCCGGGCCCATCGATATATCGCCAATGGTCATAAAAGAGGTAATGTGGTACTGACCATTCAAAATTAGGCGATAAAGGCAGATTTATCGGACAGCATTTCTGGAAGACTAAGTTGTCAAGTTGAGCCTCGGAGAGAATATACACGATACACTTGTTCTTTATCAATAAAAAGGAAGGTATATGCCTATTTAGACGGCAATTTTCAAATAAGGAACTTAGCTAAGCTTTCATGGAAGAAGCCAGGTCGTTTATCTAAAAATTTCAAACTCCTGGATGACTTCCCAAAAGAGTATCGCAAACTGATGTACTTTTATAAAGTACCCGGGAGGAAGTCCTAATTGCTCATAAGGGTGGGAAAATTAATTCATAAATACCGGTAACATGATTAGTCTATATAAGCTGATGATTCCCCTAGCTATCTTTTTATATTCTTTTGCATATGTAAACCATAAAATGGATGATCCTCCATCGGAGCTTGAAACGTTTGCGGATTCTCTGTTCCTGGCAAATGTAGACAGTGCTTATATCGCCGGTGCATCAATATTGGTCTATCAACAGGGTAAAATGCTACTCCACAAATCCTATGGTTATGCAAGTCTGGAATTGTCTGCCCCTATTCCTGCAAATGCCTCTTTTGAAATTGGTTCCGTCACCAAGCAGTTTACTGCCGCCGCCATTTTACAATTAGTTGATCAGGGAAAAATCAATCTCGATGATGATCTTACCAAATTCATTGAATTTGATACCCGGGGTCGCAAAGTGACTATCAGTCAATTGCTCAACCATACTTCAGGAATTGCAAGCTATACCGAGGTTCCAGAATTCTGGGATCTATCTATTGAGCAACATGAAAGGGATACTTTACTTCGGGTCATGGAAAAACATGATTTTCTTTTTGAGCCTGGAGAAGCCCTCATTTATAATAATTCGGGATATTATCTCCTTGGATTAATTATAGAAAAAGTCAGCGGAAAAAGTTACGAAGAATACCTGGCGGAAAATATCTGGAATCCATTAGGTATGCACAACACCTATTATTGCTCAAACTCAAGAGTGGTAAAAAACAAAGTCTATGGATATAATTACAGCAAAGAGGCTTTGTTACAAAAACCTTATTTGGACCACACCTGGCCATATGCCGCCGGTTCACTTTGCAGTACCACCGATGATCTACTGATTTGGATGCAGTCATTACACCAGAAAAAAATACTAAACGATAAACTTTATCAATTGATTACTACCCCCGGATCGTTAAATGATGGTACCGCACTTAGGTACGCCATGGGACTCACCAAAGCTGATAATTTTGGCCACCTGATGATAGGGCATGGTGGCGGCATTAACGGCTTCTTGTCCGAGACCCGCTATTTTCCAAATGAGGATCTTTATATTATTTGTTTGGTAAATACGACCGGACCCCATGGGGCCGGGTATTTTGCAGATAATATCACCTGGAAAATATTAGATAAAATAGAACCCCAGTCAAAGCCAATTGATTTCGATCTAAAAAGTGTGGCTGGAAAATACCAGGGACAGGCCAGAGGACGCATACTTACTATAAATGTCACTCCCATTGAAAATACATTGATTTTGTCCATTGAAAATCAAAACAGACCCGACACCTTGAAAACATATA
>JAGQWV010000755.1 GCA_020437045.1 Saprospiraceae bacterium
GGCAATATAACTTTATTGACACCAGTTGGAACAAAGCAAAAAGCTATGGTGGTAAAGGATACTGGGGTTACCCTGTTGAATTTATCCCTGAAAAAAATGATCAATCAGCCCGTGCAGCTTTGGTTGCTGCGGATCCCTTTAGTTTGGCTTTAGGACGGCCCACGCGGGAAAATGTAACTACCAAAAGAAGTGATGAAGCTACACTGCTTCAGGCAATGATGCTCTCTAATGATGAGCTTCTTGCGGAGAATATTCGCAGAGGTGCCGATAAATGGCGGCACTTACCAGGAACGTCACAAGAAAAGATCAGTGAACTATTTCTTCGCCTGATTGGTCGGTCACCGGAAAATAGAGAATTGAAAGTTTTGTCAAATGTGGTCGCTGACAATAAAAAGGAAAGTTGGGAAGATGCAATATGGTCGATGGTTATGCTACCTGAATTTCACCTTATTTAACAATTAGAGATGTTTGGAGAGGTATCGAGAAGAAAATTTCTCAGTAGAATGGGAACAGCTGGGCTGGCTGCCATGGGCACCATTCCCATCTTGTCTGGTTGTGGTCGGGCCAGCAGGGAAGCCAAAGCAGACCATGTCATTTTACTATGGATGGCCGGTGGTATGTGTCATACCGAGACCTTCGATCCGAAAAAATATACTCCCTTTGAGAAGGGGATGGAAAGCAAGTCCGTTTACAGTACTTTCCCCGAAATACCCACAGTGATTGACGGTGTTTCCTTCAGCGAAGGATTGGAATCTATCGGTCAGGTTATGGACCGAGGTACCATCATCCGGTCATACCGTTCAGCTGATCTGGGATTTATTCTCCACACCCGGCATCAATATCATTGGCATACTTGCTATGAACCACCTCAATCTGTGCAACCACCACACATCGGAGCCTGGATAGCCAAAGAACTCGGGCCGGTAAATCCGGTTATGCCTCCATTTATTGACATTGGTCAGCGAATGACCGTTGGTGAAGGTGAAGAATTAAAAGCTTTTCATTCCGGAGGATTTCTAGGCTCGGAATATGGACCATTTGCCATACCGGATCCCAGCCAGGGACTCGACAGTGTCAGTCCACCCCGGGGAATGGATTTATCCCGTTTCGAATCCCGAAATAAGCTATATCGTGAACTGATAAAGGCATCGCCATTTGGGGACTATGCCAGCTCCTATCATCAGGAATCCATGGAACGAGCGATGGAAAGATCCTATCAACTTCTAAAATCACCGGAAGTAGCCGCTTTCAATCTGGCGCTCGAACCTCAGGAAAAATATGATCTTTATAATACCGGACGGTTTGGCCTGGGTTGCCTGTTGGCCAGGAGACTTGTCGAGAATGGAGCGCGTTTCATCAGTGTTACCACGGAATATGAGCCCTTTCTTGGATGGGATACCCATGAAAATGGACATACCCGCCTCGTTGATATGAAAAGGCAAATTGATCGTCCTGTTGCCCAGTTGATTCTTGATCTGGAAGAGCGTGGACTTTTGGACCGTACGCTGATCATTATGGCTAGTGAATTTAGCCGGGATATGCTTATGGAGGGAAGGCCGGGAGAAAAAGTACAGGATCAGGTGGAAGTACCCGATAATGTCGAAGAATTGAAGCACTATGGCATGCATCGCCACTTTACCGATGGCAGCTCGATCTTACTATGGGGAGGAGGAATAAAAAAAGGGCATGTTATGGGAGAAACGGCAGATGAAAGACCCTTTAAAGCAATCTCTAAGCCCGTTGTAATTGATGAGGTACATCAGACCATCTATCACTTATTGGGGCTGGATCCAGAAACAAATTACGAAATTGAGGGACGTCCATTTTATACAACTCCAGATGGAAAGGGAAAACCGATATTAGAAGTCTTGGGTTAGTGTGGTGGTTTGTCACCATTCCTCATTTTTATCAGAAAGAAGTTAAGAAGGCCGCAATGTCAAACAAACGACTGGTTTGGATCACAAAAACAATTTCCTCCAGAAACTTTTTCTCTTTTTATTTAGATCAACCTGCATTTCTCGATACCGATTCAATTCTTCGGTCAGTTGCTGATTTTCTCTTTTACGAGCATTTATTCCTTGGAGTAGTTCCCGTTTTTCTATTTCCAATCCATTTATCTTCTGATTTAAATCCTGCAGTGATAGACCCATTTCTCTAATCCGATGTTCCAAATGATCTGAATGTACTTTTGACGCTTTTTGACTTAGGTCAAATGTGGAAAAGATTGCTTGCTCGATCGAATAGTCTATGCTGGCCGAATTCAAAGTAAATTTATTAATCAACTCATCATAGAGTATTTCAATTTGTTTAATATACAGATCAAAGGAGGCTTCCCTCCTGATTCTTTCCGTAACTGCTTTGCAATCTAAAGGATCATAATTATTCAGTTCTGCCAATAATGTTCTAGGTTCAATGATTTTATTCATTGTTTTCATGCCAAAATTATATTTTCGAAAATATTCGAAATTAGAACTTGTGACCATCCCTCCCAATCCCCTAAAATCACAGACTATTACGGCAGCTCCACTAGCCATGGCTTCCATTGCTGATTTGCCTTTAGCAAAAATAATATCATAGTGGGGTAATATTCTTTCCGGATCCGCTATCGAATTTCCAAAACCCATACCTATTCCATCGATATCTATCCCAAAGTCGCGACAAGTTGACGAAATAATTCTATAGTGATTATCAGGTTTAGCATAATTACTAAAAACCAGAGCTCGCTCAGGTTTATTCTTAAAAATATCCCGATGTCTAAATCTTGAGATATCCACCCAATTGTGCAGCACTTCAGTTTTTTCTCTTGGAATTTCGTATTGAAATAACTTCTCCAGACAAAGGGCATCGACTGCCACATATTTAGTGATCCTTTCCGAAACGGGAGGTATGTCACCATTAAAACTATAATCATGTACAAAGTAAACGACCGGGCACTTTCTAAAAACATTCATCACCTCCATACATGGCAAAAAATGATGCGCATGAATAATATCAGGCACTGTTTTTAACATCTGAATGTTATCGGTCACATGTATCCCAAAGGATCGAATCTCATTTGCCAACATTCCGGTACGGGGTGAATATACCTCGATATGATGACCATCGTCAAAAAGGGCCTTTGCCAAATCTCGGACAAATACTTCCGTTCCTCCGAGATTTTGCAACCAAATATTCGTAATTAAAATATTCATTATTCGGCCTTTTCATCTCCTGTAATGTGATAGGGCTTCCACTATCGGCAAGATATGCTTTTCAAAATAAATTACACCTTTATATTCTCCTTCCAGCACTTTCTGCTTGCCGTATTCTTCATAGAATGGGTATTCAGTTTCCCAATCTTTTACCAAATAGGGAACTTTAACTGGTCTTAGTGTTTCTACTTGAAACATTTGCCTTCCATACTTTGCTATCGTCCTTTCGAAATCAGCCCTTATTTCTCGGTAATTATTGGCAGCAGAGATTTTTCGATCTAATTCGGTTTCTGTCAGATGAAGCAAAAGAGTATTTGATGAATCATCTTCATGATAGTCCCTTGGAGAGCCTTCCAACAAAAAATCATAGTTCATGATCTCTTTCCCAGTTCTTCGATGATAAATTTCAACCATTGTATTTATCATATATCGACAAAGATCATGGGTAGGGTTAAATCCTTCGAGGGCATCACCTACCAACATTTCAATATTATGCTCGATCAAATCGGTTAAGATCTCATCAATTACGTCATGAATTAATTCGAGATCTTTTTGCAGGATGATCTGGTAGAGTTGTTGATCTGTAAAGCGCCCCATTATTTTTGAAGGAGTGGATCCAGTGGCTGAGATTAGCTCCAGTGAGCTAGTAATACGTGACGTATTCTTAGATCCCGAGCCATCTGTCAAGATATAAACTCTTGGCTTATAAACCTCCAGAAACTTATAGATTCGTAATTCATGTGCAGGGTGACCAATTATCAGAGCTGTTTTCATCATCATTTATATTTTGGGCTACCGTTTTAAAGCCGTCAGGTTAGCGGAGTTTAATAATATTAACAAGTCGATTCTTGCTGGTAGTGAGAGCGGTAAATCCTGAGCTTGTTCAAAGTACATTTACCGGCTTATGAACAGTCTGTTCTTCTATTAAGTCAACGGACAAAGGGTAGCTTTCACCACACCAAAATAGAAGAAAGACTTCATACCACTACATTCAAGTACAAATTCTTCTAAAAACTTGAAATACGTAAAGAATTAATAAACAAATTGTTTGGGATCAACAGCGCTTGATTTAACTTACTATATTGACATGGATATGACAGCACCATTCATCGTCGGTGTCCCAAGATCCGGCACAACTCTATTGAGGATTATCCTGGATGCTCATCCTGATCTTTCCATTCCCCCTGAAACTGGATTTATTCCTAAATTTTGGCAACTCCAAAAATATGAACATGAGCTCTGCAAGGAAGATCTTGTTGCGCAAATAATGAATATTTTACTGAATACCCCAGACCATGCACCGGCATGGTCCGACTTCCATTTAAAGAAAGAAGATCTCATAAGCAATTTATATAGTATCGAATTTCTTTCCACTATTGAGGGTCTCAGATCGTTCTACCGTACTTATGCGAACAGATTTAATAAAAAGTATTGGGGAGACAAGACACCCGGTCATGCATTTTTTGTAAATCAAATTCTTGAAATGCTCCCTGAAGCTAAAATTATTCATATGATCAGAGATGGGCGTGATGTAGCAGTTTCTCTACGCAATAAATGGTTTGGCCCTGGTCATCACATGGAAAAATTGGCTACTATCTGGTGCAATTATATTCAAGCTGCCCGAAAAGCAATACGTTCAAATCGTTATCTGGAAATTAGATTTGAAGACCTGATTACCTGCCTTGAAGACACCATAGCGAAAATCTGTCTCTTTCTCGGCCTGGAAATGCATGATTCTATGCTCCATTATTATCAAAAAAGTAGTGATAGATTAAACGAACATGTCAGCCGTTTTCAGAAAGACAATTCCTTGTTGGTTTCCAAAGCGCAACGAATGCAACAAAGCATGTTAACCACTCGGTGCTACCGACGAATACCCGTTGGCACCCTTATATTGCCTGATTTCATCCATAAAAATCTCCCGATAATTAATTCCGGCGTTTAAAGAATTTTGTACACTTTGCTGGTCCTTCCAGCGCCAATAATAAATTCCGGGTTTCAGTCCTCCTCCATTGGATAAGTCGGTATATATCGTCTGCACATTATTCAGATCTAGCTTTAATTGTCCATTGATCCAACACTGGAGAATTCCTCCCTGTTTCGACCACTTTACCCTCAAAATCACATCCATCCATTGGCCGAGGGTAATCGCTGTGATTGTATCTGGGGTGAGCCAATTAGATGAAGTACTGTATCCAGTCTGACGTTGCATCATGATCTTATCTCCAATTACTTCCAGAGCAATGATAGAAGATCCTGGCGAACCATGCTGCCACTGGGCAATACTAAACCGAACATCGTTCTCTATATTTTGAGGAGCGAAGACAAAATCACTGGGAAAGTAATAGCTGAATCCATACCATACTTCCTCGCCCTCTGCTGGATAATGACTCACCGGTGAGTTATATTTGGGTCCAAGTTCAGCACGATGAGTTGCCTCTCCTGATGAAGGCCACTTACTGATGGGCGTCGGTTTTAAGTAATATCTCAGACTATAGGATCCACTTCGTTGCTGTGCGGTGGATCGTTCGATTGCATAATCGGTCACTTCGACAGTAGGCGAAATACATACGTCCCGTACA
>JAGQWV010000756.1 GCA_020437045.1 Saprospiraceae bacterium
GAACAAGACTTCTTGAAACTGATCAATTATTATGAAAAGGAATTCCTTTTCGAAAAAGCCATCGAAGTAGCAGATTATGCTCTAAACCAATACGGTTTCTCCGCTGACTTTCATATTAAGAAGGCACAACTGTTTTTAGCGACCCGCAACTCGGAAAAAGCAATGTCAATTTTGGACCAGGCCGAAATGTTCGCAC
Organism: Saprospiraceae bacterium; assembly: GCA_020437045.1. Lineage (GTDB taxonomy): Bacteria > Bacteroidota > Bacteroidia > Chitinophagales > Saprospiraceae > JABDMH01. Next base: position 197 of record JAGQWV010000756.1, read on the forward strand.
CTGCTGAATTAGACATACATATACTCCGGGCAAAGATATTTAGCTCACTGGGTCAATATACCCAGGCCCTGACCCTTATCGATCTCATTAAGGAGAAAGCAAATGAAAGTGAATTAAGTGAGATCTACCTTTGTGAAGCCCAGGTATTCGAGTGCCTAAAGGAATATGACAAAATGTTCGAGAGTCTCAGACAATCATTACATTTTGATCCGGATAATGAAGAAGCTTTAGAACGTGTGTGGGTATGTACCGAGTTGACTAAAAAATATCTTGAAAGCATCACCTTCCATAAAGATGTGATAGATCGTAATCCATATGCTTATTTAGCATGGTACAATCTCGGTCACGCATACTCTTGTGAAGGCGAATATGAGCTGGCTATCGATGCCTATGAATATTCTTTCATTATCAATGAGGAATTTGAGCTAGGATACCGTGAATGCGCTGATCTCTGTTTCCAGACCTGCAAATATGAGAAAGCATTAAGCTTTTACCTTGATGCTTTGGAACTATTTGGTCCGGATAGTGATCTCTTAGCCAACATTGGCGAATGTTACATGGAAATGCAACAATACGAACGTGCCAAGGATTACTTCAACAAAGCCTCCAAACTCGATCCTTATAACGATGAAGTTTACTATTACCTTGGTCTATGTCACTCCAAGGAAGATCGTTGGTTGAGTGCCATCAATGCCTATTTTAAAGCTATTGAAATAGAAGACCGACGGGAAGAATATTTTAGCAACCTCGCCAATGCTTTTTCAAAAGTTGGCGAATTTGCCAAGGCTCATTATTATTATCTCAAAGCAACAGAAATCGGTCCGGAGCAATGTGATATCTGGAAAGATCATATCACCTTCCTGATCCAGTTAGGTGAACTAGACAAAGCACTGGAAGTTGTGGAAGAAGCCGAGTTTCACGCTGTTGGTACCGAATTGATATTCTGCCGGGCCGCATGCTATTTTGCCATGGAAAAACGTAGTGACGCAATGGAGACACTGCGCAGTGCTTTAATTGAAGACCTGGATATGGCAAATATGATCTTCGATATATTACCATCCCTTAAAGACGATATTCAGGTACATCATTTAATCAGTTACTATTTAAGTGAAGTACTTTGACACCTCATTTATACTATAAAGGAAACCTCTGACTTTCATCAGAGGTTTTTTTTTGGTACACAAACCCAATGCCAAGACATCCCCAAGTTTTACTGATATCGCAGAGCGAATTCGTTAAAACAGTTTTACATTCAATTGGATTTCATTCGATCGGTAGCGTAGATCGCCGCGCCTAAGATACCGGCGTTGTTCTCAAATTGTGCGGGGATTACAGGAGTATCCACTTCTAGCAGTTTGCCAAAACGATCAAATTTGCTACTGGCTCCACCGCCGATGACAAAAAGATCCGGTGAGAACAGCTTCTCCAAATGTCGTAGATAATCTGCAAACCCAGGTGCCCATTCTTCCCATGACAGATTATTATTCTTTCGGGCATTGTTGCTCACGTAATGCTCATATACACTTTCCTTATAATTAAGATGCCCTAATTCGGTATTGGGAATGAGCTTACCGTCCACAAACATCCCAGAACCGATACCCGTGCCTATGGTAAGCACAATGACCATTCCTTTCAGGCGTGATTTTCCAAATTTAACCTCAGCCAATCCAGCAACATCGGCATCATTTGCAACATAGAAAGCCAGACCAGTTTCCTTATAGAAAAACTTTTCAATATCTACATTCATCCAACTATCATCGATATTAGCAGCAGACTTTGCCACTCCATGGTGGATGATGGCAGGAAACCCACAACCGATGGGTCCTTTATATCTAAAAATCTTAATGAGTTGCTTAACCACTTCCACCACAGAGAGGGGATCGGAAGGCTGTGGCGTAAGTAATTTTGTCTTTTCAGTTAATAATTTTCCAGCATTTACATCTACCAACGCCGCCTTAATACCCGTTCCCCCTATATCAAACCCTAATATAATTTTCTTTTTTCCCATGATAATAGTTAAGCAGTAGCACTCCCTGAAGTAATTTAGGAGATCTTTAAGCGATTATTTGATGACCACAATCTTCATCTTTACATCTTCCGTTGGTCGATCTGCAGCATCAGTTTGCACACCAGCTATCTTGTCAATTACATCCAAGCCATCAATAACTTCACCAAACACCGTATAATCCATATCGAGAAAAGGTGTTCCTCCTTCATTTTCATATATTTCCTTCTGTTCTTCCGAATATTCCAATCCTTTTCTTCTTTCAAACATCTGGAGCTGAGCCTCATCGACCGGTTGCCCTTGAACAATGTAAAATTGGGATCCGGAGCTCTTTTTTTCCGGATTGACCGCATCTCCTGTCCGGGCAGCAGAAAGGGCTCCTTTCTTGTGAATGAGGGACGAATTAAATTCGGCCGGAACCTGATACCCGGGTCCTCCAGATCCAAGTCTCGCTCCGGGTCCTGCACCCTTGGAGGTCGGGTCACCACCCTGGATCATAAAACCCTGAATAACACGATGAAACAGGAGATCATTGAAAAAACCCTCTTCACTCAACTTGAGAAAATTATCGCGATGTTGAGGGGTTTCATCATATAGTTTCACCAACATATTACCATAATTGGTCTGAATTTCAACCAGGCTACCCTGGGGAGGATCTATTGATATCATTTGTTCAGTTTTTCTGATTTTCTTTCCATTAATTGCACTGAGAACAACTGTATACTTACCGGACCTTACGTACCGGTGAGTAGGATTAATATCCTCAGAGGTATTTCCATCTCCAAAATCCCAGAGAAAGGTTTCTGCTTTTTCAGATTTATTGACAAAATTTACATTCGAAGGAGCCATCATCCGCTCCTGACTTGTAACAAACTGGGCTATCGGCCGGTTACATGCCGTAAATATCAATAGGCAGAAAAGATAGCCTAAAGCTTTTTCTCTGATCATATTAGAATTTTAACAGCTGCTAAAGTAGAGAAATTTTCATTTTTAAATCCTTGATCGGACGGTCAGCAGCCCCAACCGGCACTGCGGCAATCTTATCGATCACATCAAGCCCATCAACCACTTCACCAAATACCGTATAGTCATTATCCAGAAATGGGTAACCTCCCACTTCACGATATAATTTGCGTTGCTCCGGGGTATATTTGATACCCTTTTCCTGCTCCCATCGATCTAATTCCTGATCCTGCACTTTATAACCCTGGACAATGAAAAACTGCGAACCGGATGATTGCTTATCCGGATTAATCTGATCAGGTAAGCGAGCTGCAGAAAGGGCTCCTTTAAAATGGTGGGCTCCAATCTCAGCGTCAATAGTGTAGCCAGGGCCTCCTTGTCCCAACATCTGTTGTGGACTGGCGTTACGAGAATCGGGATCACCTCCCTGTATCATAAAATTCTGAATCACCCGGTGAAAAAGTAAGCCATCGTAAAATCCCTCTTTGACCAGCTTGATCACATTATCGCGATGTTTCGGTGTCGAGTTATATAGGAGCACTTCCATGTTTCCAAGCTCCGTCTCAATCAAAATGTGCTGTTCCTTCTTCTGACATGTTGTAAACAAGACTATTAAGGAAAAAAGCCAGATTAGTTTTTTCATAATTAGATATTGAGTTTCATGTATTAAATCCCAAACCCACCATTTTCCACTTCCAATTGTTTAAAATACTCTATCGTAAGAATTTTTAATTGTCGCTCCTGTGCTTCAACATCATTTTTAGGTAATGGTCGTACCTGATCATAATGCGGCCATCCATCCTGATCCCTGCCTACAAATTCATAATATCCTTCAAAGCTCAACAATTTGCATACTGCGATGTGCATAAGATCCTGCTTTTCTTCCTTGGTGTATCGATTTTTCAATAAGCCAAGTTCTTGAATACCAACCAAGTATAATATCGCCTGCAAATCAGGGAGTTTATCACGTGACATCGTCTCTTTGACAATATGCTGTACTCTTAACCACTGAAATTCTAACTCCCAATCTTCCATCATATTCTAAAGCTTGACAAATATAAAAGCCTTTTTGTAATCTATATCGCTACTCATCACGGATACTCTCTGACAATTTCGATGCTCTTTTTGCAACAGGAATCGACGCCAGAGAGCCAATAACAAATACGGTCACGGCTACTACCAACACATCAAATCCCTTCATTTTGACAGGATAGGTATCTACGACAAACCCTTGCCCGATCGTAATCACTCCAAATTGCTTCTGTAAAAAATAGAGTAACAATGCCAATAGTATGCCCAGTGTCAGACCAGTAGCAGTGTACAATAAACCCAATTGCATAAAAATCTGACGGATCATCCTGGAAGTAGAACCCATCGCGCTGAGGATAGCAATATCCTTCTTCTTATCCAAAATGATCATCCATAAACAGGCCACTAGATTAAATGCAATCAAAAGAATCATTAAAGATGCGATGAGAAAAGCCATCCACTTTTCGATGTTCATCAGTTTCTGAAATTCTTCATCTTGTTGATACCGGTTCTTAACCAACAACTGACTGTCCAGCATGTTCCTGATTTCCTCCTGAATAAAATCAGCGTCTGCTTTCGGACCCAATCTCACACCCAATGAACTTAATTTTCCTCGTCTATCTAAAAGAGACTGGGCAAACTCAAGCGGTACAATAATCACTTCATTGTCGATATCTTGTTGTACAGCAAAGATGCCGATAGGTTTTGCCAAACGCGTTCGGAAGGGATTTATAGAAGTTGCTGCCGACCTTCTATCCGGAATATGAACACTCAGGTTTTCAAAAACATTCAGGACATCAACAGAGAGGTTTCGTGCCATTCCTGACCCTAAAATCGCATAGTCGTGCTCCCCATCCCCTAAAGCATAGATTCCTTCGATAATGGTCGAATCAATGTTGGTGACCCGTTCAAAAGCATCATCAACCCCCATTAATGTACCCGCATAGGGGATGTTCTGATATTCAAAGGCAGCCGTCTCCTCAATAGTCTTGGATACCTCTTCAACTCCATCAATACCTTTAATCTTTTCAATCAGGGCATCATTTTCATCGAAATATTTTCCCGTCTCCGGTTCGATTTTCAGTTCCGGATTAAACTTATTGACCATGCTGGCTATCAACTCCTCAAAGCCATTGAAAACCGACAAAACTAAAATAAGGGCTGCCGCTCCTAAGGTGAGACCAAGGATGGTGACTCCCGATATAATATTGATAAAGTGGGTCCCCTTGGAAGAAAAAAGATAACGTCTGGCTACATCAGTGGCAAACTTCATGATTGGTCTTGTACAAATGCCGGTAAAAACGCCCGGTAAATGGCTTCCTGAATTTTAGTGCGATAGTCCTCCTTCGATAGCAGATTATTCGTCATCGTAGGATAAGTACGATTACTCAGGAAGATATAGATTAGCTTGTACTCCGGATCGACCCAGACACATGTGCCCGTAAATCCTGAATGCCCATAGACTGCATCGGATGCAAACGGACAAACATTTAAATGGGAGTTAGGTTGTAATTCTTTCATGTCAAAACCAATTCCCCTGCGGCTAGAGCCCAGATGTCGTTTTGTAAATGTTTTGACCGTGCTTTCCTTCAGATATTGCTTGCCGCCATAATATCCCTGATTAAGAAGCATATCATAAATTTTTACCAAATCACCACAATTTGAGAATAGTCCGGCATGTCCGCTGACTCCATTTAACATTGCTGCACCCATATCATGCACATACCCCTGCAGCGAAGTGAAGCGAAAATAATCGTCTTTTTCCGTGGGTACTATCTCCTCTTTTCGGATCTTTTGCAAAGGGTTAAAGGTAGTCCTTGACATGCTCAAAGGATCGTAAAATTCTTGCCTGACAAAGTCATCTAAAGACATTCCCGAAATACGCTGTACAACCCTGGCAATTATATAAAATCCCAGGTCACTGTAGCGATAACTCTTATTGGGTCTCAGATCTGAATCTACAATCATCTGCCACATCGTGTCGGGATAGTCGGACCGGAGAAACATATGATCCATCACCTTAATGTTGTACTGATCCGAGTTTTCTTCCGCATAGTAGTCAGGTGATGGTCGTTGCGTCTCCGAGGCTAATGTTGCTTTATAAAATGGAATCCAGG
>JAGQWV010000757.1 GCA_020437045.1 Saprospiraceae bacterium
ATCGTAGCCGGTAGCGATAAAACGAAATTTGGCGGTGATGTTGATTGGCTGGATGTTGACAATAATGGTATCATCGATAGCCGTGATAAAGTCTATGTAGGAAATATTTTTCCAAAATGGACCGGTGGTTTATCGACCACTGCCAGCTATAAAAGATTGAGTCTTTATGCCCGGATGGATTATACTACTGGACATACTATTTACAATTATGTCAGAACGAATTTAAATGGACAATTTGTCGGTGCAACCAACAATACTACCGATATCTTAGATTCCTGGTTGCAGCAAGGTGATATCACCAATGTACCACGATTCTACTGGGCAGACCAGGTGGCACAAGCCAATTACTGGAGAGGAGATCCCCGTAATATAAATAACGGCAATGGCCGAGATCTGGATTATCAAAAGGGAGACTATCTGGCCATCCGGGAAATTACCCTAACCTATCTTGCTCCCGAGCAGTGGTTTAATTCAATTGGCTTAAGTGCGCTTAAATTTAATATCACTGCCAATAATTTAAAATATTTTACCAATTATCAGGGTTTGGCTCCAGAAGATGGTGGTGCAGACCGGGGTAGATATCCGGTACCAAGATCAATCATTTTTGGTCTAAAAGTTTCTTTCTAAAAATCAATTACTATCATTTGAGAAATTAAGAAAATGAAAAATTTATCTTCAATATATCTTGTCTTCATCGTTTTTATTTTTTCGGTGGTTTCCTGTACGAAGGACATTAGCCTGGAGCCGGAAAGTCTAATCACCGTCAATTCTTTTTGGAAAACCAAAGAGGATGCTCTAGGTGGACTTTATGGAATGTATAATCAATTTCGGGAGGAGGCCAGAGCTAATCTGTATTACTACGGTTCGGCTCGCAGTGAAATCATGGGACATGGCCTGCAGAATGCGGATTTTCGCATTAAATATTTCGAAAATTCCCTGAGTTCGAGTAATGCCGATCGCGATTGGTTACGACTCTATCGAATCGTGGATTATGCAAATCTGGTTATCAAATTTGTACCGGATATTGATTTTCCTACGGACTCAGAAAAAAATAACATTATAGCTCAGGCATATGCTATGCGCGCCTTTGTCTATTTTACCATGGCTAAAACCTGGGGTGATTTACCCATTGTTACGGAACCGGTGGAAGGCTTTGATGCGGAAAAAACATTTGTGGCCAGATCTCCGGTCAGTCAGGTTTTTGATCTGATTAAATCAGATATTGAAACAGCACTTAATTTATTTCCGGATAATAATTTGCCGGAGGGGAAAAGTGTGTGGTCCAAACCAGCCGTAAATACCTTGAAGGCGGATGTGTTTCTCTGGACCGGAAAATTAATGGGTGGGGGAGATTCTGATTTAAATACGGCTCTAGCAGCCATCAATAGTGTTGAATCAGCTTCATTGACCTTACTCGATGATTTTCCCAGTATTTTTTCCTATGGGAATAAAGGGAACGATGAAATAATTTTTGCTGTCCATTTTCGTGACCTGGAAGTTGGTAATAATTATTTCGGAGACATGTATATCAATGCCTTGGACCTGGGAGCACCAAATATACCAGAGGATGTTAAGGCTAAAATACCCACAGCAGGCGGATTTAACTGGTGGGCACCTACTGCTCTGGTGCGAGATCAATTTACCAACGATGATCAAAGAAAAGATGCTTCTTTCCTGGAAATTTATCAAGTGGAAAATGGGGACTCCACTTTTCTGACATCTGTTGTTTTAAAGGCACGTGGTTTTGGGGATGCAGGGGTACAGAAGTTTTTGGATGATATCCTGATTTATCGGTACGGAGAGTTGCTGTTAATGAAAGCGGAAATTAAGAATGCATTAGGGCAAGACCCATCTGAAGAGATAAATAGAATTAGAATGCGGGCGTATGGTGACAATTTTGCCGCCCATGAATTTATATCTGGCACCCAAGCAGAAAATGATGAAGCCATCTTACAGGAGAGATTGTTCGAATTGATTTTTGAAGGAAAGCGTTGGTGGGATTTGGTGAGATTTGGAAAAGCTTTTGAGAAAGTTCCATCTCTTGAAGGTAGAGATGCCGACACTTATCTTCTACTTTGGCCTATCACTGAATCAACGATCAGCCTCAATTCTAAAATACAACAGAATAACGGATATTAAGATAGTCATGGGTTTAAACCCAAATGATTGCTTCCATCCATTAGTGGATTATATGCAAATGAGATTTTGTTACATAGTAGTAGTAGTATTTCTGTTCACATCGTGCACGGAAAGAGATTCCTCAGCATCCATTCCAGCTCAAAAGAAGCCGAATATCTTACTGATAGTTTCAGAAGACAATGGTCCTGAATTGGGCTGTTATGGGAATGCTGAGGTAACTACTCCACATTTGGATGACTTGGCCCGGCATGGTGTCTTGTACAGAAATGCTTTTGTGACTTATTCGGTGTGTAGTCCTTCGAGGAGTACTATTTTTACCGGACTTTATCCCCACCAAAACGGACAGATGGGATTGGCTACCCATCAATACCGGATGTATGAAAAATTTAAAACATTACCGGTTTATTTAAAAGAAGCGGGATATCGTACCGGGTGCCTGGGAAAAATTCATGTAAATCCCGAAGAAGCTATTCCCTGGGATTTTCATCCCATTAAATCTTCGAATTTTGCTAAAAAGGATTTACCGGGTTACGCACGCTATGCCAGGGAATTTATGGAAGAAAATGAGGATCCCTTTTTTCTAATGGTAAATTTTCCGGATCCGCATTGTCCCTGGCAGGATCAGGTGGAAGGCATGCCTGAAAAACCATTAGCGGGTACCGAGATAAAAAATATCCTGCCGTGGGTGGGGGTCGATAATCAGCGCCTTCGTGATTTAACAGCCCATTATTATAATTCAATCAATCGGATGGATGAGGCGGTAGGTATGTTATTGGATAGTTTGAGATCTTCAGGTAAAGATGAAAATACGCTAATTATTTATTTAGGAGATCATGGCGCACAATTTTCCAGAGGTAAATGTAGTAATTATGAATCAGGTTTGAAGATTCCCATTATTATGCGATGGCCAGGAATTATTGCAGAAGGTCAATCAAATGAAGCATTAATCTCTACGATTGATTTGCTTCCTACTATGGTATCTGCAGCCGGGTTGGCAGTACCCGGAAACCTTCCTGGGACATCCTTGCTAGTTGATGTTAATAAAAGTGAGCATCCGGCATCTTATCACGAATTTATTTTTGCTGATGGTGCCGGATCTGCCGCTTTTTATCATTATCCCCGGAGAAGTGTACGGGACAAACGCTTCAAGTTGATTCATAATCTTTTATTTACCCGGGAAAATCCTAAATATCTTGCCTATGCTTTCCAGATGTACGGTACCGGTACCCTGCCGGAAGAGTTGAATGATGCCAGTGATGCTGTCCGGGCTGCATATGCCACTTGGCATCAACCTACAGAATTCGAATTTTATGATTTGGAGAATGACCCCAGTGAATTTAACAATCTGATCTCAGATCCGAAACTTCGCGTGGAGATTGAACGGTTGAAATCTGCATTGGCAACTTGGCAAATTAACACGGCTGATCCATTGGCGAATCCTGCCCTTTTGGCAAAATTTACGGAAGAAGTAGACAGTGTAAATATTGCCTATCCCAATAGGGATTACGGGAAGAATCCTGATTTTCGATGGCATTATCCCGAATATTTTAAGCCTTATATAGACTCATTAATTGCTCAAAATAATGGATCTAAATAGGTGCTGATTATGAAATTTTTAACCCCGTGTCTGATAGTGTTTTCAATTGCTCATGCCCTTGCTAATGGTATCGAGCATCCAAATGTGCTTTTTATTTTAGTAGATGATCTGGGGTGGGCAGATCTTGGGTATACCGGCAGTACTTATTACGAGTCACCGCATGTGGACAAATTAGCTCGTGAGGGTATGATTTTTTCAAATTTTTACGCCGGTGGGCCCGTTTGCTCACCTACCAGGGCATCTATCCTGACCGGTAAGTCGACGGCCCGAACGGGGATTACCACCTATTTAATTAATGAGGAGCGTGATGCCCCTTATGTGACTCATGCATTGCCGTTGGAAGAATATACCATAGCTGAAGCCTTTCAATCGCACGGATATAAAACTGGGTATATTGGTAAATGGCATTTGGGATATAAACAACCTTTTTGGGCTGCTCATCAGGGGTTTAATATTGCCGTAGGCGGATCAACGTCTAAACTGGATTGGCTGGATGCCTATCCGGATCTGGTACCCCCGGTCGATCGCTTGGAAACATTAATGTTTAGTCCTTATCATTTCACCCATATGGACGATGGTCCGAACCATGAATATCTAACCGACAGGCTGACGGATGAAACGATCAAATTTATAAAGAGTCATAAGGATATGCCTTTTTTTGCCTTTTTGGCTTTTCATACGGTGCACACACCTTTGGATGCAAAACCGGAAGTAGTGGACAAATTCAGAAGAAAACTGCATGGATTGAATATGTCCGAGGATGACCGTCAACAATTCGGATCCCGTAGCTATCAGAACTTACCAGAATATGCGGCTATGGTATACCATATGGATGAAAATATCGGAAGATTGCTGACTGCCCTGGATCAATTCGGTCTGCGTGAAAATACCATCGTGATTTTTACCTCTGATAATGGTGGTAAGAATTCAGTGACCTCCAATGCACCCTTACGAGGGGCAAAACATAATCTATATGAAGGTGGAATCCGGGTGCCTATGATTATTCGCTATCCAGCGAAAGTAGAGGCTGGCTCTGAAAGCAGTGTTCCTCTGATCTCCGATGATTTTTACCCTACCTTGTTGGACATGACGGGGTTGCCTTTAGAACAACAGCAGCATCTTGATGGTAAAAGTTTTAAGCAGGTTGCATTTAAAGGCAAGAATAAAAATATCCATAATGCCCTTTTTTGGCATTATCCTCACAGCCGTTATGAAGGAGCCATTCGCTGGAAAAACTATAAGTTGATTTATGAATATAAAACCGGTATTTCAGAGTTGTACGATTTAAGGGAAGATATCGGTGAAAGAAATAATATCGCCCAGACCGATTCAAAAATTACTAAGAAATTAAGAACGAAACTTGGAAAATGGTTGGAGAAAACCGGAGCTAGATTTCCGGATGAAGATCTTATTTTGCCGTAATAAAATTTTATGAAATTAATTATTTTTTCCCTGATTACCTTGCTGATTCAGCCGGGTAATAATATAAAGGTCCAGTCATCTGATCTTCGAATGATTCCTGACGATCGAGTGTGCTGCAATCGGCTGGCCGGTGATGATGATGCAGAAGATGAAAGATTTATTTTACATCAGGATGTAGTAGAGATTTCTAATTTGACGAAGGGGCCATTTATTTTTACAAATGCTCATGAAATCTTAACGGTCGAAGATTCCGTCAGTTTAATTTCTTCGGATGGAGGAAAATCATGGAATGCTTACCAAATGTTTTCCCATCCGGGTTTGTACCAGGTGTCTAAAGAAAGAGCATTGATTAAAACTAAAAGTGGAGTTATTATTCTGGCATTTATTAATATGAAGGAATTGGCCAATTGGAATTGGCAAGCGGATATTTCGGATTCGCCAGGAGCTACCGCCCCCACCTACGTCGTGAGGAGTTTGGATGGAGGCAAAAGCTGGGAAAAACCAGAGAAATTACATAATGAATGGACGGGTGCGATTCGGAATATGATACAGACCCGATCCGGAAACATCATCTTTACCTCAATGATGATGCGTCATAATCCCGGCCATCATACAGTATTGACTTATATGAGCCGAAATGACGGAGAAAGCTGGGAACGCAGTAATATTATTGATTTGGGAGGTATCGGTCATCATAGTGGAGTGACAGAAGGTACGATCGAACAACTTAAAGATGGACGGATCTGGTTGTTGATGAGGACTAATTGGGGAAGCTTCTGGGAAGCCACCTCCAGCAATGAAGGTTTGCTTTGGGAAAATATCAGACCAACAAGTATTGCCGCCAGCTCTGCACCAGGAATTTTAAAAAGATTGCAGAGTGGACGATTAATGCTTATCTGGAATCGTCGATTTCCGGAAGGTGAAGACAATTTTCCGATGACCGGAGGAGATCGGCAGTGGTCTGAGGTAGCTACCAGTAATCATCGACAGGAAATGTCCGTTAGTTTTTCGGAAGATGAAGGAAAATCCTGGAGCAAGCCGGTTGTGTTGGCTAAAGTAAAAGATCGTAAAAATCAGATATCATATCCCTACGTGTTTGAAATAGAACCCGGTACAATATGGCTGACTACTATGTATGGAGAACTGAGGATCCAATTTAAAGAGGTAGATTTTGTAAACTAAATGGCAATGGATATTAAATTATTACTCGTGATCGGATTGGCTTTTTGTTCTATCCAAATGGTTTGGAGTCAGGCTTCCAAACTGGCTCATACCATTGAGTATCATGATAAAGCTCAGGAAATGCCGGATCTGCCCATTGGACCATTTATACGGTTGAAAGATGGAGGAATTCTCACGGTCGATAAAACAGAGAGTTTGATTTCTTACGACGAAGGAAAAAGCTGGACCCCGTACCCAATATTTCGCTATGATAGTACGTATTCGATCCGGCCGGAACGCGCTTTAATTTGCACAAAGAAAGGTACTGTTATACTGGCCTTTGCCAATGATGTGGAACGAGCCAATTGGGATTGGCAAGAAGATATTCATGATTCTCCAAAAGCAGTATTGCCTACTTATGCTGTTCGGAGTCTGGATGGTGGTAAAACCTGGCAGGCCCCTCAGAAATTACATGATGATTGGACAGGTGCCATTCGCGATATAATTGAGACTTCATCTGGTCATATCATCTTTACAACCATGATGATGCAACATAATCCCGGACACCATTCGGTAGTGACCTATACCACTGGAGATGAAGGAAAATCCTGGACCCGTAGCAATGTGATCGACCTTGGAGGGATCGGCCATCACAGCGGAGTGACGGAAGCGACTATAGAGCAACTGCGGGATGGTCGTATTTGGATGTTAATGCGTACCATGTGGGGTCGGTTTTGGGAGGCATACTCCGAAGATGATGGTTTAAGTTGGAAATCTCTCGATGCCACTGATATTTTAGCAAGTACCGCACCGGGTATGTTAAAACGATTATCTAGTGGTAGATTAATGCTCATTTGGAATCGTCCATTTCCGGAAGGAGAAAGTACCTATCCTCTCAGTGGAGGAATGGGCCAGTGGTCGGAAGTTCCTGCCAGTAATCACCGAAAACAGCTGTCGATTATGTTTTCCGACGATGACGGCAAATCCTGGTCCGATCCAGTAGTCGTTGGAAAAACCGATCGGGATATATCCTATTCATATTTGTTTGAAGTAAATCCGGGTGAGCTCTGGCTAACTACCTGGAGAGGGGAGTTTAAAGCAAAATTGATGGAAGAGGATTTTACCAATTAATAATCATTATAAAACTAATACTGATAATGCATTTAAATAATACTCTGCGTACGATTTATAGTCCTGGACAATTACTGTTCCTGTCGTTTATGATCAGTGCTCTTTGGTCTTGCGCAGTGAAAAATACCATGCAGTCTGATCACGCCGAAGCTCCGGTAAAAGTATTGAGCCTGCAGCCGGGTCATGATAATCCGCGAAATAGTGAAGGGGATTTTATCAAATTAAAGAACGGCGATATTCTTTTTATTTATTCGCACTACTATGGTGAATCGACCAGCGATCATGCCACCGCATATTTGGCGAGTAGGATTAGTAAAGATGGCGGAAAAACCTGGAGTAATGCGGATGAAATTGTAATACAAAATGAGGGAGGACTTAATGTAATGTCGGTATCCTTATTGCGATTGCAATCGGGAGAAATTGCGCTTTTTTATTTGCGAAAGAACGCGACCGATGACTGTATCCCGATGATGAGAATCTCCGTCGATGAGGGCAGGACCTGGGGAGAGGCCATTCCTTGTATCACCGACAAAAAAGGCTATTTTGTATTGAATAATGACCGGGTTATTCAATTGAATAATGGCCGTTTGTTGATGGCAGTTGCTCAACACAATGAACCGGGGGGAACCTTCACCGGTAAAGGAAAATTGTACAGCTACTATTCAGATAATAAGGGGATGAGCTGGAAGAGCAGTACAATGGTCGACAATCCTTATGATATTACCTTTCAGGAGCCTGGATTAGTAGAATTGAAGGATCACAGTATTCTGATGGTCATTCGTTCTAATGCCGCAACCCAGTGTTTAACCCACTCAAAAGATGGAGGAGAGACCTGGAGTGAAGTGACTAAGAGTCAATTGGTCTCACCGGTATCACCGGCTACCATCGAACGTATTCCAAAGACAAATGACCTCCTGGCAGTATGGAACTATAATATTTCTAC
>JAGQWV010000758.1 GCA_020437045.1 Saprospiraceae bacterium
GAGGTAATTTTATCGTGTATTTGCCCAGATGATCCGTTTTTATAACATCCCGGCCATTGGATACCTTAATACCTGCTAAACCGGATTCACCATCGTCATAAGTGCCATTTCCATTGGCATCGAGATAAACTTTACCTCTGGCGATCACTTCCTGCGCAAATCCCAGCTGGTAATATCCCAGGAATACTAACCCCAGGAAAAGCAAGATTAATTTCCGTTGGTCAACCTTAAATCCCTCCATAAAGAAATAATTTTTGTTGCCCCAAAATAAGACTTCAACCCGTAATGTAAAAGATGACCTTTATCATGATGGGAGAGTTGCTATGTGCTATGATGCCCTTTTATGTTGTTTTGGTGTTTAGCTTTTTAGAATGGAAAATATTTGTAGAGTACATCAAAATATTCTCTTGTTTTCCGGTGGTCAATTTTTTACGGCAGGTTTCAGCCAGATATATTTTCAAAATAGCTTTTTTCTTTGCGAATCTGTGATCGGCATTGCTTACAAAGTCGTGGGATAGCTGTGTAAACAAATTATGTTAAATTCTTTTGTGATTAAGTTGTTAATGTGTACATTTCGTTGGTCAATGTTCGAATTGATCTTTCCGACACATTCTTACTAAGTTGTGGGCTTGCTCTCTTTTGCGCAGCTCAATCCGGTTTCCCCTCTAAATCAATATTTAGTTTCTAATCGATTTTTGGATGAAAGAGCGAATTTCATTATTTGTCGCAATACTCTGCGCTATAATACCTAGTTTTCTTGTTGGTCAAAGCAGCTGTACTATTGATTTTGGTGACTACTATTCTGTTGCGCCAGATCCGGGGAATTGTACCTTTCGTATTGGCAATATCCCCTGGATTATTGAGGATTGGTATACCGGTGATACGATTTGTACCAGCAATTTAAGTCCTGCTATTCCCTGGCGTGCCAGGGCACAAAAGGCAGATCTTCCCTATGTTGGCAAAATGTTGAAGATCACTTGTGAACAGCAAGGGTGTGTAGGAGGAGTTATTGTGGAGGCTAATTATAAAGACATGGATCCCATTTCTGCATTCATTGCTCCGGGTGAAGAATTTATAATTGATCATTTTGATAGTTTGAGTTTTTTAGAATTTAATGAGGTGGAATGTGGTCTGCCCGGCAACATGTATGTTGACCCAATCATTGTCACGCTGAGTGATGTAAAAATGGCTCCGAAAGCCGATGCCTGTAATAGCTCCGATGTGAGTCTAATTGAAGGAATGTTGGCTAATCCTGCTAATCTCAACCGGAAGGATTATCATTTTTATACAGTTGAAGGGGCGGATGCCTTGGTTTGCAATGTCGCCGCTTATTCCGGCTCTTATGATTGTTCTATCGATGGAGTGTGGGAGTTTGTGAAGAGTAATAATATTTATCAAGTACCCACCTACGATGATTTGACTAAAAATATCGAGAATATCGATGGGAAGAAATTAAACCCATATTATATGATCAGCAAATCATTTAGGACCGGTGCACCCGGACCCTATGGAGTGCCGGTTACCAATTGTGCACAGGTGAACATTCCCGGTTCGGGTAAGCGAATAGCTGGTGCGATCTTTCTCAACTGGATTGCTCCCGTCTTAGGATATCCGGCCATATCTTGCCCTATCAATGTCCTATATACTCTGGATCCGGTGATGGTAGTTGTCGATGAGGAGAACAAAAGGATGATTAACTATACGCTACCCGGTCATATCCTCTATCCGGGAAAAATCGAGCGTTGTGTGATAAGCGATGATTGCGGGGAAAATATTCGGGTAGTCACTAAAGGTTCGGGTTTTCATTTTTGCGGTGATAATTGGATTGGGGCATTATTTGCCAGTCAAAATAAAGATCTGGGTAAATCCATATTTAAAAATTTGAGTAAGCGGGTAAGACAGGATTTTAATAATTAATAAGCTAAGAAAGATGAAATATCAATTTATATTAATAGCACTTGTTGTATTTTTCTTGGGAGATCATGCAAAACTCGCAGCTCAAAGTTTTACGACAAATTCCTGGAAAATAGCTGCTAATCAGATTGTTTTTCAATCGGACACATTCGATATTTATGTGGAAGGGCATCTGGATACGATCTATGATTTTTCTAAAATTTACTATACGTTTAATCCAGATGGCACTTATTCGGGAAAATCAGTAGAAGGTAATCCGACTGCGGGCATCTGGTCACAAGATACAGGGTATTTAATGATCGATAGTGAAGTTAGCCCTTATGAATTCTTTTCTGATTCTGTATTTAGTTTGATGTCTCCCTTTATATTTTACGATAGTCTCGGCAATACGCTGGATGCGATTTCAATTTTACAATTCAAACAGATAACGACGGTGCCATCTGGTTGCGATAGCAATTATACCAATGTATGGAATGGTAATGTGAGCAGCTCCTGGATGGACCAAAATAATTGGTCAATGAATTCGGTCCCACTTCAATGTGACCAGGTAATTATACCAGCAGGTACGATGGTCACTATTCCTGCCGGCATGAGCGTTACCTGCTATACGATTGAAGTGCAGTTAAATGCAAAACTGATTCAGGAGTTTAATTCTACCCTTGATGTGTTAACTCAAAGTATACATTGAGCTTTATTATTATTCTAATTTTTAGCGGCAATGATACCCTCACCCGGTTTCCATTTGTCATACTCCATATATCGGGCGGTCTGCTGAGCCGTCTCAGCGCCTAAAAGGCGTTCTACCACATGAAGGGCACCATCGATACCGGCAGAAATACCTGCCGTGGTAATGACTTTACCATTGTCTACCCATCTTACATTTTCCAGTACCTCAGTCTGGGGAGCAGATTCCCGTAGTTGATCTATGGCTCCATGCCAGGTGGTTGCTTTTAATCCGTCTAGTAATCCCGTACGTTGTAAAATAAAAGCTCCGGTACACACGGATAGGACAACATCCAGTTCAGGTGCTATTTTGCGGATCCAGCGGATGAGATCTTTGTTTTCCCGAACCGCTCCCGTGTTTCCTCCGGCGAAGACAACAATGTCGGGAGTGGGTGCATTTTCTATGGAGTATTCGGGAATGATTTTAATAAAGCCCTGGCTGATGATCGGGTCAGTATTTAATGCAACGGTATAAACATTAAATGCTCCTTCTTCGGAATGGGATGCCGCAAAAACTTCGCCAGGACCAGTAAAGTCAAGCACCTCTACTCCATCATGAATAAAGATGGCTACGTTTTTAATCTTGCTTTTTTCAATCAAGGTCATTTGGCAATTGGGGCAGGTACCTGGTTTTTCAAAAATCAGATTATCACATTCAGCACTGCCACAGGGAGGGCAAATGTATTCGGTTTTCTGCACTTGACTTAGGGTAGGGGTTGGATTAAATGTGATTAGAGCCATTATGGTTAAAATAAAAGTCAAAATTTTCATCGATTAGCTGTTTATTTTTTAGGTAATGTATTTATATAAATTATGGCTCATTCCTGTTAAAGTAATCATGAAGTATTTTCCTATCTTAGGATCTACAGGATCTGTGTTTCGGATGGGTTTCCGGGCGGTGATTCAAGCAATTTGGCATCTGAAATTTTGTAGGCCGGATCGGCCTTTTTTCAAAACCACCGCCACAGTTTGGACATACATACTTTAAAAGTTGCTGCACACACTCTTGACAGAAAGTACATTCAAAAGAACATATCATCGCCTCGGTACTGCCATTGGGAAGGTCCTTACCGCAATGTTCGCAAACAGGTCTGAGTTCTAACATTCGTCTCGTTTCCCCAATAATAATCTGATTTGAATTCTTAAATTGGTAATGTCTTAAAAAGACGCAATAATGTCTATTTGTGACATGTTGAGATTGTGACCATCATTCGATATTCAAGCCCAATTAATGAATAGGAAAATAGTATTTCTCCTTTTATCACAAACACATTTGCTGGACCTTGCGGGCCCGGCTCAGGCATTTTATGAAGCTTCGCAATTAGGAGGTAGTCGTTATGACTTGATTTATAGTGCAACGAAGCGGGAGATCAGGCTGGAGCAAGCGACTTCTCTCAGTAATCTGGTTGATTATCATGGGTTGACGCTTCGTCATGGTGATTTTGTTTGTATTCCTGGAGTTGATTTCAAAAGTTTTTCGGCAGGCAAAATGGATGCAGAAATAGAATCGATTCGATCGTGGCTTTTCCAGCAAAAGAGCAAAGGAGTCTTCCTCGGATCGATCTGTTCCGGTGCATTGATATTGGCCAAAGCTGGTATTTTGGACCGGGTGCAATGTACCACGCATTGGAAATGCCTCGAATATTTACAGAATAAATTTCCTAAAACTAAAGTGCGTAGCAATCGATTATACTGTTTTGATCAGGGAGTTTTTACCAGTGCCGGGATGACTGCCGGTATCGATATGGTACTGGCATTGATTGAACAATGGGATAATCCTCTGGTTGCAGCCAAAGTCGCTCAGGAGATGGTGATTAATGTACGTCGGGCTGATTCTGTAGAACAAAGAAATTTATTTCTCGATTTTAAAAACCACTTTAATCCGGAAGTATATAAAGCACAGGAAATCTTATCTGCCAAATTAAGTTCCGGATTTATCATAGATGATTTGGGAAAGGAAATGAATATGAGCCCCCGCCAATTGTCTCGACTATTTAAGCATC
>JAGQWV010000759.1 GCA_020437045.1 Saprospiraceae bacterium
AGGAGAAATGCGAAAGCACTTGCAGTCCCCACCGCAAAGAGTGCAATAGCTGCAAAACGACCCGACTCATATACCACCGAAAAAAATGTTGATCTATCTATCGTTTTGTAAACAAACATCCCCAATAACATAGCATAAAGTACAGCCACTAAAGAAGCCTCTGTAGCGGTAAAAAAACCTCCGGTAATTCCGCCCACTATAATCAATGGCGTAAGCAAAGGTACGAGTGCATTACCCAGACTGGAAAAGAATATCCGGAACGTTGGAAATGCCGTCCTGCGGTACCCTTTGCGCCGGGCATAGAAGTACATCGTCAGAATCATCGACAATCCGATCGCGATACCCGGAATAATTCCTGCCAGAAACAAAGCGCCTATCGATACCGACATCACACCACCCCAAATGATCATGAGCACACTGGGTGGAATGATCACCCCCATGACGGAAGAACAGGCCGTAATTGCCACCGACATACCCGTATTATATCCTTCCTTCTTCATCGCTGGAATCATGATCGCTCCAATTCCTGCTGAGTCAGCAGTTGATGATCCCGATATACCCGCAAACAGCATACTGACAATAATATTTACGTGACCAAGGCCTCCGGGAAGAAAACCGATCAATGCCTGGGCAAATGAAACCAGCCTATCGGTAATACCCGCCGCGTTCATGAGATTGGCCGCCAATAGGAAAAAAGGAACTGCCAATAATAAAAAAGAATTATAAGACTGAAACATCTCCGTAAACAACAGAGTAATGGTAAGGCGATCATGAAACAGAAAAATCGGTATGGTAGATAACCCCAGAGCAAAAGAAACCGGCACTCTCAACAAAACGAGGATCAAAAAAGAAAAAACAAGAATAACGGTTACTTCCAGAGGCCCCATTTACTTAATTTCTTTTTTGACATATAAATCATATAGCTGCTCGAGAATAAACAATATCCAACTCAATCCTGCTAATGGCCAGGAAATATAAATGGAAAGCATCGGCAGACCGGCAATCTCTGATTTTTGCAGCATTCCGGTCTTTGCAAATCCCCATCCACCTACCAAAAAGAAAATGGCAAAAAGCAACATCAGGAAAAGAAGAATTTGCTTCAATCTATTTTCCACAGCCGGACTAAAATTCCGGAGCATGTCTACACTAAAATGAGTTCCCTCTCTTACTGCGATCGTTGCTCCCAACATAATAATCCAGATAAATGCAAAGCGGGCAATTTCCTCCGTCCAAATATATCGGGGAATAAATGGAACAAATCGCGAAACAATCTGCAAAAAAACCGGCACAATTAAAAGCAACATCATTATGCTCAGTAATAACTTTAAAAATTGATTATATTTAAATAATACCTTTTTCATTACCTAATGGCATTAATGGCGGCAAGAATATCGGACGCTCCGATCTCGCGAGCAAATTCATTTTTTACGGGTTCTGCTCTTTTCAACATTTCTTCCCGATCCTCAAATGGATATACTTTCACTTTGCCCGCTGCTTCCAACTTTTTAAGTGTGGGATCATCCTGACCAATCTCTATATTACGCTCATAAGTCATCGCTTCCGTGGCAGCTCTTAACATGGCGTTTTGCAATTCGATCGGAAAAGAACGGAAGCGTTTTGCATTAAAAAAAAGAGGCCTGACGATATAAGATACCGCGGTATAGGAAATATCTTGAGCTACCTCATACCATTTCAATAAATCAATGACCGCTGCTGAATTTTCCGCACCTTCAATGACTCCAGTCTGAATCGCATTATAAATCTCATCACTGCTAATCACAGTGGGAGTAGCTCCCAGCGCCGTAAACATTCGGCTTTGAATGGGGGATCCCATTACCCGCATGGTAAATCCAGCCAACTCTTTCATATTTCTAACCGGTCGCCTCCCAAAGATATGTCGCTTTTCGCCCCCTCCATATCCGGCGATCAGCACATCTGCCCTCTTCAATAAGTCTTCCTTCACTGGCAGAAAAACATCCTGGTCAATGGCCTTCAAATAGTGGTCTTCATCCCGGAATAGAAATGGAATATCCATTATCGTAGCCATAGAAGAGAAAGTCGATACGTGGGATGGTGCCAGAATAGCATAATCAACTACAGCACCAATATTCATATAGGCAAAAAAGTCTTTTTCGACTCCTAGTTCACCGTTAGCATGCAACACAAAATCAATTGGTTGATCGCCATCATAATACTGATTTACCAATTCTTCAAACCGGATCAACGCCCGGGTATAAGCATGATTATAATCAAATTGACTGGCACCATGCAAAACAATTCGGTCCGTATTTTTCTGTGCAGAAGAAAACCAAAACGCCAAACCAACCACTACAATGGCTAATAAAAATGTAGCGACAGTGAGTACCAGGGCCTTTTCTTTCACTTTAACTCCTTTATTCGAATATTTCGCCATTTTACCTGGAAGGGTGTCGTTTGCGCTCCCACTCCATGCACCTGCAGACCAATGATTCCCTCGGCAGTTAATGCATCATTAAAGTCTGCACAAGCAATACCATTAATAAACGTCTTAATAGATGTGCCCTAGCATTCCACCCGGTAATGATTCCATTGATCATCCTTAAACGCATTAAAGGCGGCTGATCCCTGTACCGGCCGGTATATCATAAATGCCCTTCTGGCTTCGTCATATACGCCTCCGGAGGCTCCGCCTTCTTCTAGAGCGATTTCTACTTGATAGCCATAAACCCGATCCTTGGGAATAGTACGCTGCGCTGGCTGTCCTTCATTATTACGAAACCAAAAAGTCAACTCTTCAGGGGCAATCTGACTCCGAAACTGTACCCCAGAATTTAACTCCGGGCTCACCAGATACACCTCAAACTCCAGAATAAAATCAGAAAAAGACTGATCCGTGCATAAAAATGTATTGGGACTATTTGGCACCGATGTACCGACAATCGCTCCATCTTCGACATGATACTTGGCTAATCCACTGTGAATGGACCACCCATTCAGCGTTTCACCATCAAACAGATTTTTCCAATCACCGGTTTGGCTATGTGCATAACCGCTTAAGACCATTAGACAAATGATAGTATTTAAAAATTTCATGGCAGTATACAAGATGATCAAAGCTTTGAAGATAAATAAATTATTGATGGTCAATTGCCTTATAACCTCCTTTCCAAGAATTCAGTATTTCTTCTAAAAAAGCTCTCATAACCCGTTTCTCGTATTATCCGGATCGGCAAGAGATACCTTTGGATTATCCGGAATTTACACGGTGATATTGCGCGTCCTATAAAATATATACGTATCCGCGTCTATCTATTTTTTTATCTTTCCACTATGCAAACAGCAACCATTCATCAACTCAAACAGGAGTTGTCTACACTGGATCATAAGATGTTGTTGACCATCTGTTTGAGGTTGGCCCGGTTCAAAAAAGAAAATAAAGAATTACTTACCTATCTGCTTTTTGAATCCGGACAGGAAGAACATTTCCGATCAACAATAAAAAATGAGCTCGAAGACTCTTTCCAACAAATCAATAAATCAAACATTTATCTGATAAAAAAAAGTCTGCGTAAAATCCTGAGATTCCTTGACAAAGTCATTCGTTTTTCGGGAAAAAAGGAGACCGAAATCGAATTGCGGATCTATTTTCTCCAAATGCTTAAGGAGCATAAAATACCGACCCGGCGGTCACGGGTATTAGGAAATATGTACGAAGGGCAGCTTAAAAAGATCAAAGCATCCATGGAGAAAATACATGAAGATCTTCAGTATGACTTCAAATTAATGCTGGAAGAGATTGGTATTCACGAGTAAGCAAAATCAATATTCACCTTTTCGTCCCAGTTTCTTTACCAGGTTGTCTTTTTTACCGTCGGTATACCACTTCACCCAGGCAAAGACAATTGCATCGTAGCCTCCGGAGATGTCCTTTTCTTCATCATCTAGCTGCTTGTAGAAGGTTGATGGCTCCACATCCTTTTCAATAAAAGGCAAAATGAGCTTGTCAAAGTAATATTGCTTGTCGACAATTTTGGTGCCGGCACTACCGGTTACAAAGGCAATTTTGGCGTTAGTGAAATCAAATCGATCACCTTGTTGTACCAGCAATTTATTGAGAAAGACCGATTCATCTTCATTTAACACCGAACTGTTGTCCAAACCCAACCGGTCCATTTCCTGGGATGCTAATAAAAGTGGACTGATAAAGAACAAAATGAATACCAACCGAATCATAAACGTAATTTTGTCTCACTTCCTTCAAAGTCAGTGCCAGTTGTCCTTGGTATCCGTATTAAGATTAAGCCAAGGCGGCATATTCACCAAAAATGACATATTGGCAAGCAGATTCAATCAACACTTGATGAGATCCGAGGCGCGAAACGCAGATGTAGCCGTAGCTACA
>JAGQWV010000760.1 GCA_020437045.1 Saprospiraceae bacterium
AGAATTAGAAGAAGCATAACCTATTTCTCCAAATGAAAGCTGAATGATGCCGGCATGACGCTGGCATCATTTTTTTATTTTGTTTTTAAAAGAGATTCACTCCATGAGAACCACAATTATTTGTCTGTTTATTTGTCTTGGTATTTCCCTCTCCGGTACGCTTTTTTCACAATCGCTACTGACCGGATACAGCATGTTTTCCCATAAGAAATCAGCTTTTATCACCACCACAGAAGGGCAGACGCTGGAGGGAACTGTCGATAAGGTGAAACGAAAAAAAGGCCTTCTTGAATTAGTAATCCTGGACATCAATGGTAAAAAAGTAGCATTAAAACCTGCTGAAATTGATCACATGTACCTACCACCATCTGGCCTGGATAAATTTAGCAATGCCTACGACGAAGCCACAACGATGTCCAAGTGGGATCGTGAGGATGTGGAATCTGATAAAATAAAGGATGGCTATGCTTATTTTGAAAATGCACTGGTCTCGCTGAAAGGTAAATCACGAACCATGCTCATGCAGTTATTAAATCCGGGTTTCTCGAGTAGACTTCGAGTTTATTTTGATCCTTTTGCCGCGGAAACGATGCGGGCGGGAATAGGACCTGTTACGGTCGCAGGTGGTCTTGATAAATCCTACTATGTGCAACGTCCGAATGAAGAAGCTTACCGTTTGAAAAAGAAAGAATACAAAAAGGATTTCGAAACATTTTACCAAGATTGTCCCGAGTTGTTGCAGAAGTATGAGAGCCCGAACTGGCCGGACTTCGCCAAACATATTTTTTACTATACAGAAAATTGTAATTGACAAATGATTCCCAAACTTAAGAATGCGTCTCTAACCTTAGGATCTGCAACCTCTCCCTGCGCAATTTAGTAGCTGATTGCGGTGATAGCTTGTCATTCAATTATGTCTGGAAAATGGTCGTGCTATCAATCGGAAGACTTCGATTTACTCCGCATTTTCCCCCAGTATTGCTCTGACTAAATTCACTCCTCGAATAATTATTGCATACAAGCAACTTAACTATTGGCTGTGATTGTTTGGATAAAGAAAAGATTTTTTGATTTTGTATGCATAAATCATTAGTGAATGAAAATCAAATCAATCTCAATCGTATTTCTGGCATTTCTTTTCTGCTGTATCCTATCGACAACAGCTAATTCTCAGCCACAGAGTATCATGGGTTTTTCTCCCGAAGCAGCCCAAAATCAAATTACTCTAGAAAAGACATTTGACCAACTGGTTCGTCCGGAACACCTTGACGAATGGATGAAATACATGTCGGCTAGGCCTCACCATGTAGGTTCGCCTTACGATAAAAAAGTAGTTGATTTCATGGCCGAAAAGTTTAAAAACTGGGGATATGAGGTCACTGTTGAATCCTTTCAGATACTATTTCCAACCCCAAAAGTGAGATTACTGGAAATGATCCAGCCAACGGCTTACACCGCCAGTCTGGCTGAACCTCCGGCAGAAGGTGATGCCTCATCAGCATTGACAGCAGAAGCACTGCCCCCTTATAATTGTTTTTCCATTGATGGCGACGTTACGGCTGAATTAGTTTTTGTTAATTACGGCCTACCAAGTGATTATGAGGAGCTGGAGAAATTAGGCGTTGATGTAAAAGGTAAAATTGTCCTGGCAAAATATCAGGGATCATGGCGGGGCATCAAACCAAAAGTTGCTGCTGAAAAAGGAGCAATAGGCTGTTTGATTTATTCAGATCCCGGTGATGACGGGTATTTTCAGGGTGATGTATATCCCGAAGGTCCCTTTAAAAATGAATACGGTGTCCAGCGGGGTGCGGTGATGGATCTGCCATCCTCTCCCGGCGATGTGCTCACACCTGGCTATGGTGCTACCAGTGATGCTAAAAGAATCCCGAAAGAAGAGGCTCCTTCCCTGACTAAAATTCCCGTGTTACCCATTTCCTATCACGACGCATTACCACTGCTGAAAGCCCTGCAGGGTCCTATGGCTCCAACCAATTGGCGAGGAGCATTACCACTGCCATACCATCTGGGGCCTGGTCCGGCAAAAGTTCATCTTCAGCTAGAATTTAATTGGGATATGAAGCCAGCCTATGATGTGATCGCAAAGTGGCCAGGCAGTACTTTGCCGGATGAGTGGATTATAAGGGGAAATCATCATGACGCCTGGGTACATGGTGCTGCCGACCCCATCAGTGGATTGGTAACATTGATGGAAGAAGCAAGGGTCTTAAGTGAATTAGCAAAGAGTGGCTATGCCCCTCGTCGCACGGTGGTCTTCTGTGCCTGGGGAGCGGAAGAACCAGGGTTGATTGGCTCTACAGAATGGGTCGAAACTCATGAAGATGAATTAAAGAAAAAAGCAGTAGCTTATATAAATACAGATGGCACTAGTAGAGGATACTTGTTTGCCGGTGGATCCCATTCGCTCGAAAAATTTTTCAGCGAGATTACAGAGGTAGTTGATGATCCGGTAAAAAAGGTGTCCGTTTTAAAAAGGCGAAATGCTGTTGAGTTGGTTAATAATCGACCATCATGGTCTTACTACCAACTGGGGGCATTGGGATCAGGTTCTGACTATTCTCCTTTCTTTCAACATTCGGGTATCGCTGCGTTTAACTTAGGATTTGGAGGAGAAAGTTCAGGTGGAGAGTATCACACGATGTATGACACTTATGAAATGTACAAACGATTCAAAGATTTTGATTTTGCCTATGGTGCTGCTTTAGCCAAGGTAGCAGGACGAACCACTTTAAGATTGGCTAATGCTGAGATTTTACCTTTCGAATTTCAGCATTTCACTGAAACGGTAGATACCTACACCGAGGAGGTTATCAAATTAGCAGAAACCCTGCGGGCACAAACAATGAAAGAAAATAAATTGATTGAAGATGGAAGCTACCTCCTGACCGCTGATCCCAGTGAAACATTTGTACTCCCGAAGGTGAAAGAAGCAGTACCTTATTTTGATTTTTCACCCCTGGAAAATGCACTGACCCAACTCAAAGCCCAGGCAGCTAAATTTGATGAATTAATAAAAAAAGGAGTTAAAACAGGACAAAACTACACCGCATTAAATCAGGTGCTTAAAGATATGGAGCGTACCTTAACCAGATCGGAAGGATTACCTGGTCGGCCATGGTTCAAACATTTTATTTATGCACCCGGATTTTACACCGGTTATGGCGTGAAAACATTGCCGGGAATTCGCGAAGCTATTGAGCAAAGGGAGTATAAATCCGTCAACACTCAAATTGAGAAAGTAGCGGAGGTCCTGCAACTTTATAGTGGAAAAATTGAACAAGCCAATAAATTACTCGAATAAACATTACGCAATAAATGGGTTAAGAAGATTTAAAGAGAATTTTCGCTATATCATGCGCCCGTTCGCCCGGCTTAAAATTTGAGAAATTGCCCAAAATAATAATGCTCAGATGATCTTCCGGAAATTGCATAAACTGGGCCCGGTACCCACCTAGAGAACCGCTGTGGCCGATTAATTTGTGTCCGATTAACTCATCTTTTACTATCGCAAAAGCGTATTTGAGATTTTCTCCATTATTCAATTTACCCACAGTCAATAACTGAGCAATAAAATCTTTCCCTCCAATTTTCGAATTATAAAAATTCTGATCCCATAAATACAGATCTTCAACAGTCGTGTAAAGCCCTCCAGATCCTACCAGGTCAAATCGCATCAACATATTCTCTACTTCTCCATCGGTTGTGCAATGATACCCCCAGGCCCGGTTCGGGATCATTCGCGAAGCATTATCCAGAAACATAGAATGTTTCATCCCCAGGGGTTGGAAGATTTCCTGGTCAACAAATTGAGCAAAAGAAATTCCCGATACTTTTTCAATGATCATTGCCAACATGAGGTACCCGGAATTACTATACGAGTACTGATCGCCTGGATTAAAATTTAATGCATCCTGACGTTTAATTAAATCATATGTTTCCTCACGACTGATCTGGTTCAGGTAGTTGATCCCTTCCTTTTCAAATAATTTAAAATAGTCTTTGATCCCACTGATATGATGGATCAGGTGCCTTACGGTAATAGGCTCATTATATGTCGGAAAATCGGGAAGGTACTGCTGAACCGGAGCATTTAGGTCCAGAAGATTTCGCTCAGATAGAAGGAGTGCGCAGCTGGCAACAAATTGTTTGGAAATCGAACCGGCATAAAAAACAGATTGGGGAGTAATCGCGATCCCCTGTTCCAGATCCGCCATTCCATATCCCCTTTCATAAACGATTTTCCCATCCTTTACAATCGCTAGGGCACACCCTGGCATATCACTTCGATTAATTGACTCAAAGACTGAATCTACCCGGAATCGTTCGTATTCAGGAAGTTGTTGAGCAAAAGTAAGATGATAGTAAAGAAATAAAATTGTGGTGTGGATAAGGTATTTCAATTGGTTCACAAAGACAAGGGTTTAAGTATGATATCAGCCCTTCTATTGGCTAATTTTCCGTGATAAGAATCATTTCTGTAGGTAGGCAAATACTCACCAAAATCAACAATATCAACTGCTTCCGGTTGGACTTGATATTCCATTAGTTTTATATAAACGGACTGAGACCTTAGTTCTGACAGGCGTTGGTTGAAAGCAATGCTACCAATATTATCGGTGTGGCTCTGGATGATGACTTCGTACTGTTCAATCTGGGGAAAGCTGTCAAGCCATTCGTACAGCTCATGCTCTTGAAGATCATCAATATAATAGGAGCCTCCCCCAAAATAGATGCTTTTGACGTGTACAGTAGTATCCACCTCCTGACTAATGGTCTTAGAAGCACTACCAAGTAACACGACCAGGAAGATCACACCTAATTTCATACATGGAAAGATAAGGAATATTGGTATGAAAGGAAAACCCACCGCAAAATAACCGTCTTGACATTTGATCGGAAGAAGGATAAGACATGGCACCTACGGAAAGTCTTTCTATATTCACTGACATTCGCACTAAGCAAAAGTGTCGGGATAAAATACGTGAAGGATGACAATTGGTTTTGATGCAAAAAGGCTGTTTCATAATCACACCGGATTAGGGGTGTACAGTCGACTTTTGGTCAAAGGCCTTGAGAAATTGCATCCCTCTCTAGAGATTATCTTATTTGATGCCAATCCCGGTAAAAGTTTGTATAAGGATTTTGAGACATTCCCGGTGATTCACTCAAAGAAAATCTTGTGGCGGAGTTGGCGTATGACCAGGGATATTGTGAAAAGTCAATGCGATATTTTTCATGGTCTGAGTCATGAATTGCCGGTGAGCTTACAGCATACAGGGGTTAAATCTGTAGTCACCATTCATGATGTTATTTTTCTAAGATACCCACAGCTTTATCCTTGGCCGGATCGAAAAATCTATGCCTGGAAGTGGAAGCATAGTTGCCGCATTGCCGACCGGATCATTGCTGTGAGCCAACAGACCCGAGCAGATCTTTGCCATTATTATCAGGTAGATGAAGGAAAGATAGACGTTATTCCTCCTCCTGTTGCCATCGAAAATAGTGCTATTGATCTTAAAGAATTCCGGGCATCAGAAAATTTACCATCAGATTTTCTTCTCTCTGTTGGTTCATTAACGGAGCGAAAAAACATATCTCTGATTATCGAAGCCCTGGTTGCGCTGAATAAAGAGGAACGAATACCTTTGGTCATTGTCGGTACAGGCTCCCAAAAGAATAAACTGGAGAGCCTCGTAAGAAAACATCGTCTGGAAGGGATGGTAATATTTCGAGATCATGTACCGACTAATAAATTGCCAGGATATTATCAAGCGGCCACAGCTTTTATCTACCCATCGATATATGAAGGCTTCGGCCTCCCGATAGTCGAGTCCTTGCTCAACAAGACTCCCGTCATTACTTCCGCTATTAGCGCCATGCCTGAAGCAGCAGGACCAGGTGCCCTTTACATTGATCCCTTTGACAGCGAAAGCCTGACCGAGGCTATCCGAAAGATAGAAAACGACTCTGAACTGAGGCAAAGGCTAAGTAGTGACGGATACCAACATTCACTTCAATTTGCACCGGAAGTCATCTGCCAAAAGCAATGGGAGGTCTATAAGAAAGTAAAAAGCCGGAAAGAAAGTCTTTCCGGCTGGTAATTTTGGGCGAGGCTCTAAATTGGTTTCTTTTATCCTTGTTATATCTCTGTTAGGTTCCAAAGCCAAATCCATTTAAGCTCTTGATCCTACTTTAAAGCCTCTCAATCCAACATTACATTTGTCTAGCCTGCATCTCTGGATTCCCAGAGAATGCAGGATTAGACATGGGATTTATTAAAATGGTGTAAACTTTGGTATTACGAAAACCACTTGGGATGACTTTCATAATCAAAACAAATATATATCTTTTCTTAATATGTACAAACATTAGCTAAATTTTTAATAAGATTTAATGTGAATAACCGGATAAAATCGCCCTTTATGAGGTCTATGCATGTTATTACTATAGATATATGTACCGGAGGAATAACTAAAGTTTCTTTCATCTTTTAAAAAGATGATGAATGCCGATCCCATTGAATTATTTCTCACGATTTTCTCCGATGACATCGTTCGTGCATCATACCTTGAGTTTTCGTACCTTTGCCGCTGCAAAAATTAAATGACTCTTTACAATGAATTCAACCACAGAAAAACTTACCTATAAAGTCAAAGATATTAGTCTGGCGTCCTGGGGTCGTCTTGAAATTGAACTGGCTGAAGCAGAGATGCCTGGTTTAATGTCTCTTCGCAAAAAATATGGAAAAAGTAAACCTCTGGCAGGTGCCAGAATAGCTGGATGCCTACATATGACCATCCAGACCGCAGTACTTATTGAGACATTGGTGGAATTAGGTGCCCAGGTCAGCTGGTCATCTTGTAATATCTTTTCGACACAAGATCATGCAGCTGCGGCTATCGCCAAGGCAGGAGTACCGGTATTTGCCTGGAAAGGTATGAATGAAGAGGAATTTGACTGGTGTATCGAACAAACCTTGCATGCCTTCGAAGATGGCCAACCACTGAACATGATATTAGATGATGGTGGTGATCTTACCAACATGGTACTAGACCGATATCCGGAACTTGTATCAGGTATTCGAGGTATCAGTGAAGAGACAACTACCGGAGTACACCGACTATACGAGCGGATGAAAAAAGGTACATTGCCTCTTCCTGCCATTAATATCAACGACTCGGTCACGAAATCAAAATTTGACAATAAGTATGGTTGTAAGGAGTCACTGGTCGACAGTATCCGAAGGGCTACAGACATTATGATGGCGGGTAAAGTGGCGGTTGTGGCCGGCTATGGCGATGTCGGTAAAGGCTCTGCTGCTTCCTTACGTGGAGCTGGTTGCCGGGTAATCGTCACAGAAATCGACCCCATCTGTGCACTCCAAGCTGCGATGGATGGTTATGAAGTAAAGAAAATGTCCGATGCAGTAAAAGAAGCCAATATCGTAGTGACGGCGACAGGCAATAAAGATGTAGTAAAGGCATCACATTTTCAGGACATGAAAGACAAAACCATTGTTTGCAATATAGGTCACTTCGATAATGAAATTGATGTGGCCTGGTTAAAGAAAAATGCTGCCCGCATTGAAATCAAACCACAAGTTGATAAATACAATTTAAATGGTAAGGATGTTATCCTCCTCGCTGAAGGGCGGTTGGTAAATCTGGGTTGTGCCACGGGTCATCCGTCTTTTGTAATGTCAA
>JAGQWV010000761.1 GCA_020437045.1 Saprospiraceae bacterium
TAGTATATGACTCTCCATGATGCATCCAATCATATCCCGCATCAAATTCATCATAAACCTGCCCATACCGGGTAAATTGTCGTGTGATTCCCTCCCAATAAAAACGGGCGAGGCTATCGATCTCCATGGGGCCACCCATAGCGCTATAGAGAGGAAAATTATAGAAACTTTCATACCCATCGTCCGAACCATCCATCCCCGGCCATTCATCCCTCCAAACCAAAGTTCCATCTTCATTGGTATATTTTCCGGCAAACTCCAATGCAGCCGGATAAATAGCGGCCATAAGTTTGCGCTCCCACAATGCCCATTCCGGCGGTATTCCAGGATTATTTAGATAAATGGGTTCCGACCGTTGTGCATATAAGAATTGGCCGTCGAACAGGCTTATCAGCATTATCATCAACCACATGTCTATAAATCTCATTTTTCTTTTTCTTATAATGAGCATTAAAATAGTTGTTCAAATGGTGGAGGTGATCATTCTTGTCACTCCTAATTACCAATCATAACTTCCCAATACCTCGTTCGTTTAGAAATTCCCTTGGGCCCCTCCACACTTAGCGTAATTACTTTATGTACTCCTTTCTCCAAAAAATAATGAACAGGATTCTGTTCATTAGAAAATGTACCATCGCCAAAATCCCAAAGCCATTTGTCAATCACCCCCATCGATTCATCCTGAAAAGCAACCTGCCCCTGCTGCATATCTATAACTTGAAAAGACCAGTCCGCTTTTATTTGCTCCAGATAGTTTGCTTCGAGTGGCATTAATTGAAAGGCACACAGATAAGAAGCATCTTTTACCATATTCACATTATGGGATAAATTAACGTGACCTTCTCTCTTTTTTCCATCAAAATCGAGGATAGACCAAGACAATCCGATTAAGTTGCCTTCGTTGAGCTGGGTAGTTATAGCTCTATCCGGACCATCATAAGGAGCATAGTCAAATGGAGTGATCCATCCCTCCAGAACAAGGTCCCCATCTTCTCCCGGCAGAAAATTATAATCATAAGCTACATTGGCATATGGAAATTCAGAAATCCAGGGCTGACAACCCCAAATTAATGTCCAGGCATTATTGACCGGTGGTGTGTATATATGATAGTTTTGGGCATGTACTCCACTAAAAGAAAAATGATTCTCCAGATACTCAGGATTTTTTCCATTCCACTTTAAACTATCACGTGCATACCTAGGATTAAAAATAAAAGGTCCACCCGAAAGATCCCCATCCACCACTAATTCGAAAATATCATTTAAATATCCATCGGGATTAAATCGGCCAAAGTCCCAATAATCGTCATAAGCCTGATAGAGAAAATAAATTCGGTTCAATCCATTAACCCATCCAATCCGCACACGAACATTTAAATCGGAGGGATCAATATCGGAACCCCCTCCATCTTCCGTATCCATCAGTTCATTAGTTCTGTAGATATAATTGTTGGGCACCATATTCCAGTCCATTGTATCACCATCAATTCTGGGTATTTCATTTTTCGGAAATTGAAAAATCTTAAACACCCTTCCATTTCTCGCCGTTTTTAAACCCTCCTGGGCCAGAGACACAAAACAGAAAAATGAAATTAAAAAACCGATAATAACAAAACGTAAATTCATAAGGAAACAATTACAAATCGTAAATACGGTCGGCGTTTTTATGGGCCATTTTATTTTGTACAGACCGGGAATATCCGGATATTAATAAATTAAATGCATTGGACCAGGATTGATATGAATCAGCTAAAAGGACCACTGGCCAATCTCCACCATAAAGCAATCGATCTGGACCAAATTTCATAAAAACATAATTAAAAACCGGTCGCAATTGCTCCAGGGTCCATTGCACTCCGATGCGGGATATCATTCCGGATACTTTGCAGTATACATTGGAAAGCTGTGATAAAGCATCGATCCCCTTTTTCCAGTTTTCCTCTCCTCCCGATTGATAATCAGGATGGCCAACGTGATCTAAAATAAAAGTGGTGCCAGGTGATTGGTGACAAATGCCGGCAGCTTTCTCCAATTGGTCAGCCGGTAGAAGAATATCAAAAGTAAGCCGTTGATCACCCAGGTATTTTAAATTATCGACAAAATCCGGTCTATCGAGTAAAAATGTACCCCGGCCACCTTTTAGGATAGCAATTTTTTTTAATTCCTGGAATTCTGATAGTTTCCAGAGTTTTTCGCTCAAATCCATTTTGGCGATCAGTCCCTTGATCCTTTTATCATTACGGGCCAATTCAGTGACCCATAAAGCTTCTTGTAACGCATATTTTTGATCTGCACCACTCTCCATAAACAATATATTCCTGACATTGCAAGCATGGGTAGCCTCACTAAAATCTTCCAGGGTGAAGGACCGGTCTATTTTTGGTACATTTTTCAGCCAGGAATATTCAAACCGATTCAGGTTAAAAAGATGTACGTGCGTATCGGTTTTTTTTGGAGTCCACATCTCTTCTACCGGCATACTGAAGTTCCTCGAGCCGAGTATCATCACACCTTGTGCACTGCGCTTTACAAAATTCCTTCGTTGCATGACTACAAGTTCACGAATTATTGTCGTAAGTCATGAAATCGAGCTAAAAAAAATATCGGACGGTAAAAACTAATCAGACTTTTACTGGAAAAATTTTAACATTTATCAGACACTAGGCATTTAACCACCACGTTATTTAGGCATTACAACTTTAATGGGAATATTTGTCCCTTTGGTTTTTCCTGGTCACCAAATTGAAAAACCTCACTCATAACTAATTGTACCGGCACCTTATTGATCCCTGCTTCGACTGGGACAGAAAGGATATGCCCTTTGATGAGATTTTTATTCACCTATACAACAAAATTTTTATTATGAAAAAATTGTCTTTTGGACTGCTATTACTGATGGTCCTCGCTATTGTTTCCTGCGACAAGGATACGGACAACAACCCTGACCCGGTTGAGGAAGAGGAACTTACTAATGAAGAAAAAGCCCAGGAATTGCTGCTAAGCCTATTTAGCGGAGACACATCAAAGGTTACAATGTATGTGAGTGCCAATCAGTATACACAGCATAATCATCGTTATGCAGATGGAAGAAATGCATTGATCAGTGCCGTTCTTGATGGTGATTTTGCAAATACGCAACTGGATATCGTACGTACCCTGACTGATGGAGACCTGGTAGCCATCCATTCTGAGCAAATACATACTAATGCCTCGTCCATCGTATTTGATGTTTTTCGGTTTCAGGATGGACTAATTGTGGAACATTGGGACAATGTCCAGGAAAGTCAAATGGAAAATGGAAGTGGGCATAATATGATCGACGGAACCACAACGATCGAGGACTTGGACAAAACGGAGATCAACCGAAGTATTGTCAGTGATTACATTACCCGGGTTATGATTGAAAATAATTACACATTAATACCGGAATATCTGGCGGAGGATCAAAACCTCATTCAACACAATCCGATGATGATGGATAGCCTGGCGGGAATGTTAAGTATGATGGACACCTTATCGGAACAAGGATTTGCCTACCAATATGAAACATTACATAAGACCGTTGCCATGGGCAATTTTGTATTGACCATCAGTGAAGGACGTTATGGCAATCAGTCGGAAGCAACCGCATTTTATGATTTATTTCGATTGGAGGAGGGTAAATTGCGCGAACACTGGGATGTAATCGAAGCAATTGCTCCGGATCAAGATTGGCAAAATCAAAACGGAAAATTTTAAAGTTCGAAACAGCGAAGATCTTGAAAATAATCTTTAGCACTTATCTGAAAATAAAAACGTATTGACACGCAACGAAATTCGAATAGATATTT
>JAGQWV010000762.1 GCA_020437045.1 Saprospiraceae bacterium
TTTAAAGGCCTATCAAGTAACCCATAATCCATCTTTTTTGGATGCAGCCAGAGATGCTGCCGTGGCATTGATTAAAGGACAAAACGAGCTGGGCGGTTGGGAACATAAAATATATTTTGACCGTCCGAAAGGTAAACGGGTCAGCTTCGATGATAATCAAACCCAGAGTGCCATATCTTTTTTAATGGCGCTGGATCAGGAAATAGATGACCCCCAATTGACAAGGGCTGTTGAAGATGCCTTACAAATGATGATGCACACCCAACTTGATAATGGAGGATGGCCTCATCAATATCCCACTCAGGGAAATTATCATGATTTTGCGACTTTTAATGACCGCGGCATTAATGATTGTATCCGGGTAATGTTAGAAGCCCAGACCTATTACCCAAATCCGGAGTATAGGGCAAGCCTGGACCGGGTAGGAAGATTTTTGTTGATTTCGCAATTACCACCTCCGCAACCAGGTTGGGCGCAACAATACAATGAATATTTGCAACCTGCCTGGGCACGTTCCTTCGAACCACCTTCTGTTTGTCCTTTAGTAACGGTCCATAATATCCAATCACTATTGGACCTGTATGACTATTCACAAGATCGAAAATACCTGGAGCCGATCACCGATGCCATCCGTTGGCTTTGGCAGTCCCGGCTGCCTAATGGAAAATGGGGACGTTTTTTAGAAATGGGTACGAATAAGGCACTTTACTATGACCGGGACCGGATCCGGGTAGACAAGATGGAGGATTTGTCATTGGAGCGAAGAACCGGTTATGGTTATGAAGTCGATCTATACGACCGGTTGAAGGAGGTGGAATTTAAATTCACCACTATTATGCAGGTCCTGAAAGAAAAGAAAGAGCTTGCCAAAGACACCGGCCTTAAACAAGATATGGTCACTAAGTTTATGATTGAAAATGTCAAGGAAATTATCGAAAGCTTGGATGATCGAGGTCGCTGGATTGTGAAAAATGACCAATTCAGAAAAGATGATCCGGGATATAATTGGAATGGTGTATACCGGTATGAAGATCGAATTTCCAGTGCCTTATTTAATCGGAATGTGGGGATACTTTGCGAATTTTTGATAAAAAACAAGTGAGTATTAGTTATTTCAGTGGTCAGGATTCAGTGTTTAGGCGAGATTCAAAATTTCTGAATCAGAATTTTCAGAATTAAATAATTAGCAGAATTATCTACACAAGGCGTGTTGGCTCATTGGCGCATTGGCGTTTTAATTTTTTGGTTGGTCGAACACCACGGATATAGATCCGCGGCTCCCATTATTATATCAATGGGTTTTGGTGTTTCCTCTTCAACGCTTCAACAGTTCCACGCTTCAACAGTTCCACGCTTCAACAGTTCCACGATTCAACAGTTCCACGATTCAACAGTTCCACGATTCAACATTTATAGCGACATCGGACAAGAAACATCGGTCTTCCTGTTCCCGTCACCGGGCATTACTCGACCACTTTCACCGAATCTCCCACCTTAATCGTACCTCCTGACAATACTCTTGAGGTTAGCCCCCCGTGGCCACGCATGGCGTTGTAGCCACCGAATCCGAGGTTTTCTTCCATGCGGCTGCAGGGATGACAGAGTCCCGTAATTTCAAGAACAACCTGGTCACCTATTTTTATCTTTTTATCCATCATGGATAACAGATTTAAACCCGATACCACTAGATTTCTCCGGGTGAGGGCAGGTGGTACCTCCTTGCCCAGTATTTTACCCACTGCTTCCAGATGCTCGGCCTGAATTAGGGTAACATCGCGATTGCCACTGGTTCCCTGGTAATGATCTCCTACGAGGCCTTTACCTTCGGCAATTTGAGCGGATTGAACGGAAGACAAAGGTTCTCTTTTACCGGGTCTTAGACCAATCCAGGAGATGGTGCCGGGTTGGTGGAACTGATCCATCAGATCTTTCATGTTTTCTGACATGGTGGTTGATTTTCTTTTATCAAAAATAGGATTTTATAGACAGCTAGCTCGAATTGATCAGGAACTTGCCGGGCTTTTTGTACGTTTGCACCCTAGGAAGTTTTTCTGAAAGCAGAAAAACTAAGAATGACGAATTTTTTGAATGTAGAATGACGAATTAAGTTGAACATAGTCAATATTCATCCATTCTAAAATCTACAATCATAATTCAACAATCAATTTGGGGCTGACTTGGAATCGACAGGAAATGTCATTTAATGTTAAGCATGCCGGAGTATGATGTCTCACCTCCGTTAATAACTGGGCATTTAACCAATTTTACATGGCAATAACAATTTTGCCTTAGCTGCCTAATTCTAGGAATTAAGTAGCTTTTGTGCTTTCACCTGGACGCCAGATAAGGGAGAAAAGCACATCATAACCATGTGGCTAGTCTGACTAGATGTCTCGATAGGCAGGCGAAATTAAGAGAATAAGCGATGTATTGGCCGGTAGTCAGGCGTGTACATTGACGAAAATCAATATGATTACTAAGCATGTAGAAGGGCATTGGATGCTTTCTCTGGACCCGGGTTCAAATCCCGGCAGCTCCACTAAAGGATAAAATCCAAATGATCAAAGACAATAAAAGGCCGGATTGAGCTTGCTCAGAATCTGGCCTTTTTGTCTTTGACAGACTGCGAAAGCAGGATGTTTTGGATTTTATTTAGACTTAGGGAGGCCGGGATTCACGGAGTAAAT
>JAGQWV010000763.1 GCA_020437045.1 Saprospiraceae bacterium
AATATTTTTGCTGTTGATAACTAACCGGACTGGTGGCTGGTCTGGAGAGTATATTCCTTTATATTTGCCGCGCAAATTAAGTATGACTCCTTTAAGTATGAACTTCCGAAAACTGATAGCAGGTATATTACTGCTTACTACTTTCTCCTTTCAAAACCTATTTGCTCAGAATTACAGTAAGGCCAGAATATCAGGTACACGAAGCGATTTAGGAAACTTGGGTATAGCTGTCGATCATATTCATGATGAGGGTGACTACATTGAAGGAGACTTTTCGCAGTACGAGATAAGACTGGCCCGTAATGCTGGTTTTTCAGTAGAGATTATCGAGCTGGATGCTGAGGAAGCCTACAGATTGCGGAAAAAGAAAGACTATAAACGTACCACCCAGGCTTGCATTGATGCGTTGACGGAATTGGATTATAAGAACCCGGAGCACTATACCCCGGGAACCTATAAGGGACATTATACCTACGAGCAAATGCAGGAAGAGTTGGACAAAATGGCTGCTTTGTATCCTAATCTTATTTCATCGAGAAAGGCAATAGAGGGGTTTCAAACTGAGGAGGGGAGATCTCTGGAATGGCTAAAAATATCCGATAATCCGGGGCAGGAGGAGAATGGTGAACCGCAGATGTTATTTACTGCTTTACATCATGCAAGAGAACCCATCAGTATGACCCAATTGATTTATTTCATGTGGTATGTGTTGGATAATTATAATTCCAATCCCGAGATCAAATTTTTAGTGGATAATGTTGAAATGTACTTTATTCCTTGCGTCAATCCCGACGGTTATATATTTAACGAAACAATTAAACCCGAAGGAGGAGGACTTTGGCGGAAAAATCGAAGAAATAACGGTGATGGAACCATTGGAGTGGATTTAAATCGGAATTATGGTCACGAATGGGGCTATGATAATGCGGGGTCATCGGATGCCACTAGTTCAGAGGTGTACCGCGGACCTGCACCGTTTTCCGAACCAGAGACCCAGGCTGTAAGGGCTTTTGTCACCGATCATGATTTTAAAATAGCTCTGAACTATCACAGTTGGGGAGGTTTTCTGGTTTATCCATACGGTTATACTACCCAACCAGCAGAAGATATTGACATCTTCCGTGAATTGGGAAACCTACTGACCAAAGAAAATAGATACGTCTATGGCACTGGTTTAGAGACTGTTTCCTATCCAACCAATGGTGATTCGGATGACTGGATGTACGGCAGTGAAGAGAAAGATCGCATCTTTTCCATGACACCGGAAATTGGAACGGAAGAACATAGCTTTTGGCCTATGGAAGAGGATGTAGAATATTTATGCAAATTGACGTTGCGACAGAATCTTAGCGCAGCCTTTTTCCTATTAAATTCCGCTTTAATTTTTGATGAATCGGAAAGTTATTTTACAGAAGCAAACGGTGTTTTTCCCTTTTCCATTACCAAGCTCGGATTTGATGAAGTAGCATATGCCGTAACCTTCAAGCCTCTTACTCCAAATATTGATTTCGAAACTCCTTCCAAACTATATATCCTGAATCTTTTTGGTAACCAAAGAGATAATCTTTCTTATCAACTTTCACCTCAAATTCAGGATGGCGAGCGAATTAAATTTTCATATACGATAGATAATGGTGTATTTACCAGGACGGATACTATTATAAAATATTATCGTGAGCCAAATTTCATCCTTCATAATGATGGTGATAAATCGGATTGGGTCACTAATACTATTACCTCACAATGGGATGAGACGGATAAAAATTATGTGAGTGCTCCGACCAGTTTGACGGATAGTCCCAATGGAAATACGATCCCCTATACCACTAACTATCTGACCCTAAAGAGTCCCATTAGTTTAACCGGGAGCGATTCAGCTGTTCTTTCCTTTAAAGCATATTGGGATATACAGAATCAATTTGATTATATGGTAATGGAAGTTTCTACCGATGGGATTAATTTTTCTCCGTTGTGCGGTAGATATTCCGTGGCAGGGAGATTAAATATCAATCGGGGCTTACCAATTTATACCGGTCGACAATTGAAATGGGTGATTGAAAGGATTGATTTGGGTGACTACATTGGACAGGAAATAATTATCAGATTCTTGATGCGTTCGACCAAAGACGATACCCGTGATGGTATTTATTTAGACGACATTCGAATTCTG
>JAGQWV010000764.1 GCA_020437045.1 Saprospiraceae bacterium
GCAGCATTGCATGATCTTGATATTTCGGTCGTCGATAGTGGCTTTTATTGGTATAAGATTCCTAAATTAGAACATCAGTTTGTTAATCTGAAACATCTCCATCATCATCTCGGGCAACTACAGGATCGTATCCGGAATCATCAAGATGTAGGCATTGATTGGGTGCGAAATAGTTGATAAGGATAGGAAAATGGTAGCCTGAAAATCACCCATCGGGGTGATCAGGGATTTGGTACTTGATTATATTTTTGACATCATTAGCAAAGAAAACTTTTCCCATGAGAGCACTCTTTTGAGGAAAAGATTAAGACTTATAAGTTGGAAGTTATGTCTGGCATTCGCGTACTGGTAGTAGAAGATGAACCCCTGATAGCTGAAGACATTCGGGAAACTTTAGACAACATTGATTTTGAAGTTTCAGGAGTGGCCTATGATAGCGACATTGCATTGCAGGAGCTTGCTGAAAATACACCTGATATAGTCTTGTTGGATGTGAATCTGGGATCAGCAATGGATGGTATTGAGATTGCTGACTTGATCAATAAGAAGTATCAGATTCCCTTTATCTATCTTACCTCATATGCTGATCGAAGTACCGTAGACCGGGCAAAACACACGAGACCAATGGGTTATATTGTAAAACCATTTGATGATAGAGATTTATTTACTACACTGGAGATCGCTCTTCATAACTTCAGTGAGTCACAGCCTAAAATAGAGCTGGATCTCGAGCTATTAAATAGCAAGGTACTCGCTAAAATTACCCAGAAGGAATTTGAAATTTTAATCTCAATCTTTGAGGGGAAAACCAATCGACAGATGGCTGACCAACATTTTATTTCCCTCAATACAATCAAAACACACGTCAAAAATCTTTATGATAAGCTGGACGTACATACGCGGACCCAAGCGATCGCCAAACTCCGTGAGATGAGTTCCTACCATGCCTGATTGACGACAAAATCACCCTGAAGGGTGAGGAATTACGTTTGTTCCCTGCCTAATTTTGCTTTCACGGTACTTAATCCGTCATGAAAAAATATTGTTTGCACCAAGGTGAATAGACGAACAGACGAACGCATGGATTATGTCGAATGAAATCAGTAATATTTTTGATAAGATCCAGGCAAAAAAAAGTTTAAAGGATCCAATCTGCTACAGGTTTGCCGCAGACAACGCTTTGAGCTATTACCGGTGTTTACCGGTCGTAAATCAGAGGTGTCTGACCATCACATGTATAGATCCTGAACCATCAACGCTCAAAAAAAAATGGCATCCGCCGGGTAATTGGCCGGGAGGGAAAGCAAAGAAAAATATTAGAGTAAATATCAATAATCGTGTTGTCAGACAACTGTTTGCGATTATGACTTTGGTGAGCTTTTCCTGTTGGACGTCCTGGGCTTATTCATTACCTCATCCTTTGCCATTTGTTGACAGCCTCTTGGCCCTTGTGCGGCAAGATAAAATAACGGATACCAGCCAGGTTAATGCCTGTTACGAGTTGGCAAAGCATTATTTGTACGATTCGACTGAGAAGGCTCAGGGATTTGCCTCGCGAGGTATTGATATGGCTTCCAGGCTCCGGTTTGATTTCGGCAAGGGACATTGTCTGAATATCCTGGCAATGTCTAATGAATTATTAGGTCATTTGGAAGATGCTCTTAACCTTTACGAAGAAGCATTTGCGACCCTGTCAGATGCTGGCGCGGAAGATGATGCGGCTGGAGTGCTCGTAAATATGGGAGTTGCCTATTATTATTCGGGAAACAGAGGGGAGTCGCTGAAATATTATTTAAGAGCGTTGGAGTATGCACGTGAGAATAATTTGATGGAGCAGGAATCCAAATTACTTAATAATATCGGAGTGGTTTATCGCGAACTTAAACAATATGAACAAGCGATTGCTATTTATGAAAAATCACTCCGAATTAAATTGGAGCTTAACGATAGTCTCGGGTATGCTACAACACTGGAAAATCTGGGGTTGGCTTACAGCTACCGAAATGATGCGAAGAATGCCACTTATTACCTTAATGAAGCCATCGGTTGGTACCATAAACTGGGAGACATTTCCTCTGCCGACCAG
The DNA here is from genome assembly GCA_020437045.1 of Saprospiraceae bacterium. GTDB lineage: Bacteria > Bacteroidota > Bacteroidia > Chitinophagales > Saprospiraceae > JABDMH01. The sequence goes on from JAGQWV010000764.1 coordinate 2,087, forward strand.
GCGCAATTGTCATTAGGCTCTATTTATGTCCAATTGGGTAAATGGAAAGAAGCCGAAACTGTTTTGGTAGAGCTATTAAAAGGGCAACAGGTGCGATTGTTGCCACATTATATGGCCAGTTGTTACCTAATGTTGGCGAGAATCAGTCTACATAAAAAGGATAATCAGCAAGCTTTATACCTTTTAAACCAAGGCTTCGAGCTTATTGAAAATTCGAACAGGGATGAATTGAAGGTTCGTTATTTGACGCTTTACGCCGATATCTACAAAGAAATGGAAGACTTCAAAAAGGCCCTGATATTCACTGATCGTCGTATTTCCATCATGGATACGCTAAATCAACTGGACCGGATTGAGAAAGAGAGAGAGATGAAAGCAAAATTTGATTTGCAGGAAAAGGAAGCACAACTATTAATTCAGGACCAAAAAATAATGCAAAAAAATCGCGAGAGCCAATGGTTTGGTGCTATCCTGATTATATCCCTTTTATTGCTGATCGTCATTACCATCTTTGCTCTCTCAAAAGTACAAACGAACCGGACGCTGATGGAAAAGAATCGCATTATTGATCAGAGCTTACGCGAAAAAGAGGTTCTTCTAAAGGAAATACATCATCGTGTAAAAAATAATTTGCAGGTCGTTTCCTCTTTGTTGAGTCTTCAAGCTAAATCACTAAAAGGCGAAGAGGCATTAGATGCCTTGGCAAAAGGAAAAGATCGGGTACGATCGATGGCTCTTATACATCAAAATTTGTATCAGGAAGAACATCTGACAGGTGTTAATTCCAGGGAGTATGTTGACCGCTTATGTAAAGCACTACTCAATTCTTATAGTATGCATGGTGCCGATATTAATATTAAAACGGAAGTCGAACCAATGCTACTTGATGTCGATACGGTAATACCAATTGGTTTAATTATAAATGAATTGATTACGAATGCTATTAAATATGCTTTTATTCCACACCAGTCTGGAGAAATCTTGATATCTCTAAAACGGAACAGAAGGACATTAGAGCTGGTGGTGGCTGATAATGGTATTGGTATGAAGGAAAATTCCACACCTTCCCAAACCATGGGTTATCGCTTGATAAAAGCTTTCGTTCAAAAACTCAAAGGTACTTATCAAGTCACTATAGATCAGGGAACAAGGGTAGCATTCCAGTTTAGATCGTTTGGTATTATCCAACCGTTGTGTCCTGAATTGGAATGCTAAAACGATCCGGTTTTTACCTTCATACCTTGATTATTTATTGGAAATCACCCCGAAGGGTGAAGAATAAAAGTTGAATAAACAAGAATTTTGATGAATGTTTATAGCCCTTGTTCGACACGCTTTTTTTACTATTTTATTCTGTACATTTTTTCACAACCTGACTGCTCAAAATTGTCTGGGTATTAAAAATATGGATGTGCTGAATATTGCGAAAAATCTTGACCTAACCCAATTATCATACGTTACCCTTGATCAAAAAAAATTGATTGCCTCACCCGAGTTTAAGTTTGTTCAATTACGTGATACCGATACCTTCATTTTAGTGCCGGATGGTTTTCAGGGAAGGGTGATTGATTTTAAACTCTTGCTGGCTGAAGACACCTCGATAGATTACGTCCTGGATTTAAGGAAGATGACGGTCAGGATTGTGCCTATTCTGGGAAATAGTCGTCAGACTTGTAATTATAAACGCTTAAGTAAGGCTGAAATTAGTAGTCTGGATTGTCCTGATTCAAAATGGACAGTCGTGCCACCATCCATCGAAAATGCTATTATAGTTCCTCCTTACCGGAGAAAGTGATGATCATTTTTACTATTGTTGTAATTTAGCGATGTTTATAAACTATGGATAAGAATGGCAATGGAATGACTGCAGAAAAAATAATTGAATGGTTAGATTTAAAACCATTGACCTTTGAGGGAGGGTATTTTCGGCGGACTTATTTATCTGAGAAAATTAAAGATGGAAAATCGCTTTGTTCAGCCATTTATTATTTGATCACACCCAGTTCTTATTCCCGGATTCATCGGCTACCGCAGGATGAACTTTTCCATTTTTATCTGGGAGATCCGGTAGAATTGATGCAATTGAGTGATGACGGAAAAGTAACTGTGGTGCAGGTAGGAAATGATCTGGCGGCTGGTCAAAGACCACAGGTGCTGGTGCCGGCTGGGACATGGCAAGGTAGTCAATTGAAAAATGGAGGAAATTTCGCCCTATTAGGTACCACGATGTCGCCTGCATTTGCAGTAGAAGACTTCAGTACACCCGATAATCTGCCTCTCTTTCTGGAAAAATATCCTACGAGATATCATCAGCAAATAATATCGATGTATTAATGCTGATTAAATACC
>JAGQWV010000001.1 GCA_020437045.1 Saprospiraceae bacterium
CGGTCCGGTCGCCCTGCTCGGCGGAGCGGGGAAAGAGAATAATTCAATGATGTATTGCCCGTTTAGCGCAAGATCGAGTTTGTAGGAGTCCCTGTCTTCACGATAAACTTCGCGTATCGCCGAAAGCTTCAATATTTCGGTATAGAAAAGTTTTGATTTGACATAATCTGAACAGATAATGGCAATATGGTGCAATCGTTCTATCTCCAAGTTTTAAATATTATGTTTTGCACATTAGGGCAGGAGTATAATGTGCTATTTCATTAATTCTTTTTCGATTAAATCCAGTAAATCGGCGGCTTGTTGACCCGCATCCTCCAGGATCATATTGTAAGTACCCAGCTTGTACCCTTTGCGTTCGTACAGGAAGTTCAGATAGAGTGGATCGGTCAATAAGTCGTCATAGGCGATTGGTTTATAACCAGTTGGAACAAAACTTGGGTCGAAGGACGAATAAGTGGATGCTATTCTCCTGAAATGCTCTTTATTGAATAGACTCATACTGCGGGTGTTGTCCTGGTTCTTTTGTTCCACTAAATTGGAAAAACTGGAACCATCCCGGTCAAAATACCCTGACATTGCGTTTTTGATCTTTTCGGATTTTAGCTTTTCCAATCCCAGGGATTTAAGTGTTTCGTAACCGGATCTGACGATCTGAAAATCTTCCAATAAAACCGGGAGAAAGAAGTAATTGTCTAGCGAATCATGGTAGGCAAGCCCGGCTTCCAGATGATGGATCAAACGGTTAATTTTGTGAGCAATTTCGGTTTGCCGATTGATTCTTGCTGCAAAGTAATTGGTATCGAGTTCCAGATTATCTTTTATTTCCCGCAGAATCTGTTTTTCGAGAATAGCCTCTTTCCGCTTTTCATTCCAGTTGTTGATCTGCAAGGCAATGAGTATTCCAAAAATAATAAGAATGATTTCTCCCAGCGCATAGATCAGGTACCTGCCGATCTTATTTTCGGCCAGTAACCGCGCTCGAATATTCCTGAATAATTTGATCATTGTTTAAAAGAAAATAAAGCGACAAGCGGTTTATCATTTGTGTTCACGCTCACCATCATCAATTTAGGCATTTAATTCTGAAAATGGGCTTAAGGGTTTCTGCACAACAGGTGCCTTGGTGAGCATTTATTTAATGATTGTGGTTTCACGCATAGACACAAAGGTTCTTGGGGTTCTCGCAAAGACGCAAAGACGCAAGGGCAGTGCTTCAGGGCTTTCATGACGTCCTGGTGAGAAAAACTTTCGCAAGCTATCGGTAAATGTGAAATCCAGTCCAGTCAATTAAAGTGTTATATCCCCGCTGAGCCGGATATCCCGGGAGGAGGCTCCCACCTGGATCTGATAGGTGCCCGGCTCCACCACCCAGCCATTTGTTTGTTCATCCCAGTAGGCCAGATCAGGCACCGCCAGGCGGATGGTCAGGATTTGCGTTTCTCCAGGGAGCAACAAATTCGTTTTGGCAAATCCCTTAAGTTCCCGCAGCGGACGATCGATCCGGGTGTCGGGTTTTACAACATATACCTCGGCAATTTCCTTGCCGGCTACCTGTCCGGTGTTGGAGACGGTAACGTTCAGGGTTACGGTGTCGTTCGTTACCTGTACCTGCAAATCACCATAGGCAAAATTGGTGTAGGAAAGCCCATATCCAAATGGATATGCAACATTTAGATTGGCCTTATCGAAGTGCCGGTAACCGACATAAATGCCCTCCTCATACTGGGTATAATCCACATTTTTTACCTTTTTCGCTTCGGGCTTATCCTTGCTGGACAAGAGATCCATTAGGCTAAACGATTTACCATCCTGCGGGAAATTGGCATTCGAAGCATGGTCATTTAGGTTTATCGGAAAGGTCATCGGCAATTTGCCCGACGGGTTGACTGCACCGCTGAGGATGTCCGCTACCGAATTTCCTCCTTCCTGACCGCCCTGCCAGGCCAGCAGAATGGCATCAGGCTTTTCACTCCAGGAAGATGTTTCAATTACACCACCGATATTCAGGACCACGACGACTTGCTTGCCGGTCTGGTGGAAAACTGCACAGGTTTTTTCAATCATATCCTGTTCTTCCTCCCGTAAAAGAAAATCATTGGCCTCCACCCGGTCACCGCCTTCTCCGCTGTTGCGACCGATGGTGATCACGGCTACATCCGCGTCACGTTCTATCGCCGCAAGCTCCTCCCCGGTATAGGGTATTTGCGGAGGCGTGTAGGGATTAAACATAGCCGACAGTCCTTCCCTTTTCTCAAATGCATCTTCATGAGCATCACGATAAGCCTGGTAGGTATTTTTTGAAGCCTGATCGATCAAAAATCCGGCATTTTGCAGACCCTGCTCCAGCGAAATGGAATACGCTTCATTCACATCCCCGGAACCAGTTCCTCCTGCGACAAAATCAAAGGATGAACCGCCGATCAGCGCGACATTCATGGATTTGTCCAGGGGAAGCGCGCTGGCATTTTTTAATAAGATCATCCCTTCAGCTGCAGACTGCCGGGTGACCCTGGCATGCGCTTCCAGGTCCGGATGATTGCTATAGGCGTAGTTTTCCATCTTTTTCGAGCCGATTATCAGTGCCAGAATTCTTCGCACCGATTCATCGATGACCTTTTCGGATAGTGTGCCTTCTTTATAACCTTTGTTCAATGCTTTCCACTGACGTCTGGTGCCGGGTTCCAGGAGGTCATTGCCCGCATTGACCTGGGCTACGGCATTCTGTCCGCCAAACCAATCCGACATCACCAATCCTTTAAAGCCCCATTCTCCCCGCAACAATTCCGTGAGTAAGGCCCTGTCTTCGCTGGTGTAGGTTCCGTTGAGTTTATTGTAGGAGGACATAATGGTCCAAGGTTGCGCTTGTTTGACGATGATCTCAAATCCTTTGAGGTAGATCTCACGCAAGGCGCGCTCAGAAACCCTGGAATCATTGTTGTTACGGTTGGTCTCCTGGTTATTGGCCACAAAATGCTTAACGGAGGATCCTACACCGTTGGACTCGATGCCGTTGACCATCGCTGCTCCGATGTATCCGGTCAACAAGGGATCTTCGGAATAGTATTCAAAGTTGCGACCGCACAGCGGGTTTCGCTGGATGTTGACGCCTGGGCCAAGGATCACATCTAACCCGTATTCCAGGGCCTCATTCCCCATGGCCTCGCCCACTTGTTCCACCAACCCGGTGTTCCAGGTAGAGGCGAGCACCGTCCCAATGGGGAAGGCGGTGCAATAATAAGTGGCTGGGTCGTCTTTTCGGGTGGGCTGGATACGCAGACCGGCCGGTCCATCGGACAAATAAACACTGGGAATACCCAATCGGGGCGTAGGGGCAATGGTACCAGCCGCTCCTGGTATGCCCTCTCCGGATTTGCCGGATCCGGTTCCGGAGGCCAACCCCGATCCTTTCGGGAGGTGGATTTTTTCTTCAATGGTCATTTGCGAAAGCAGATCTTCCACCCGGTCGGAGACCGGTTTCCGTGCATCTTCATAAATGTCCAACGTACCATTTCCATTACGATCCAAAAAGCGGTAGCCATCGATGGTGATTTCTTTAAGGTCGTGCTTTTCCGGGTAGCCTTTTTCAAAATTCATGAATGTACGCTGGAGGTACCACCATCCGCCTAGCCCCAAAATGAGGAGGATCAGGAGGATGACGCCGAGAGCTTTCAGGGTGATGCGCAAATATTTTTTCATATTTCGGATTAATTTTTTGTGTCAATGCGCCACAAATGTAAGTAACTCTTTCTAATTGTGGCAATATGTCACAAATAATTTACCTTTGCCGGATGGATTTCCTGGAATTTCTTAAACACGGTGACCGGTATGTGGTACCCAACCTATCCATTGACCTGGTAGTTATAGGATACCGCGATGGTGTCCTCCATTACTTGTTGCTGAAGATGGGCGAAAAATGGCTTTTGCCGGGGGGCTACATTCAAAAGGATGAATCCGTGGATGATGCCGTCCGGAACATCCTAAGGCAACGCACCGGTTTGGAAAATGCTTATCTGAGATTTCTTTCCGTCTTTGGAGAATTAGAGCGGAGGTTCGGTTCGGCATGGAAAGCACTCCTGGAAAGCGAAGGTCTGGAATGGAAAGAGGATTATTGGTTTAATGACCGTTTTATCACCCTGGCTTACTATGCATTGGTAAATATCGAAAATACACATCCGACAATAAGCCATTTTGACGAATCATTTGCCTGGTTCGAATTTGATGCCTTACCCGACATGTGGATGGACCACCGATCAATAGTAGTAGCTGCCCGCGAAAGAATCAGGGAAGACGTACTCCACGAATACCTTGCCTATCATTTATTACCCGATGTCTTTACGATGCCAGAACTTTACGAACTTCACCAAACAATCCTGGGAGAAAAGATCGACCGTAGCCGTTTCCAAAAAAAGATGCTTGCTTCCGGATTATTTGAGCGTTTACCCAAATTGCATAACAACTCACCCGGACGCAATCCGTATCAATACCGGGCAAAAGAAAATAATAGAAATTAGACATCAGAGGTTTGAGTCAAAATCTTTAAATAAACTGTCGGCAGATCAAGCGATGATAATCGAATAATACGATCAAAGCTTAATATCAATTTTAATTGACAGGCTTCAACCGTTTCTAACGTTTTTGGGAGAAGCTTCACACCCCAAACTGGACCAAATGGTGGTTGGTATGCTTGTAGATGAATTGACCCAATTGTTTCCTGGTCAACTTACCGAAAAACCAATGGATGAATTCTTCCTTGTTGTATGTTCCGTAGTGCTCAATTAATGCAACCCATTTACGCTTCTCACTTTCCAGATCAATTACTTCCTCAGTTACCCTGAACGGTGGTGCGGTGGGTGCATTTCTATGGAGTCCGGAACTTTCATCTTTCAAGATGGCATTAATGGCCTTTTTCCCAAAAATTCGACCGGCTAATGATCGTTTGATTCGAATGTCTCCGTAATAATAAGTCTCGCAGATGGCACAATGCCTGACCATCTGACCGACAGTCATTGAACCCCAGGAAGCTTTTGATTCCGGTGTAAGCGTACGAATGCGTTTAATGACCTCAACCCTTGTGGATTCCTCAAATATTGATTTCATAGCTAGGCACTTTCTTCAACCAGTGAAAACCAATTACCGGAGTCATCCATAAAAAGTGCTTCAAATCCATAAAACTCTTTCGTTGGTGGCTTTTTGAACACGACCCCTTTTGCAGTCAGTTCTTCATAAGTGGCCAACAGGTTTTTACAGGTAAAAACGGCTGATCCAAATGTTCCTCTTTTTATTAAAGTTGTCATTGACTCAACCGTGTCCTTATCAAACATCCCGCCTTCCT
>JAGQWV010000765.1 GCA_020437045.1 Saprospiraceae bacterium
CTATCGCTTTATGGCATTTTTCAACAATAGCCGGGATGAAGATACCTTTTCGGATTACCCGGTATTACGCACGCTCGATTCTGTTCAACAGCAAAAATTGAAGCACTTGCATTCGTGGTTGGAGGAAAATGCAGAGGCTGGTCAGATCAAAGAAATTGAACATTTTATAAAAACCTGGCAGCCCAGTGTCAATTCATTGATTAGTGACAAATTTGTAAATAGCGAGTTGGCCGATACCAAGTGGCTCGTTTTCCGAAACCACAGTTCCAGCCGATTGAAATCGATGAACCTCACCGGCAAGAACCGATTGATTTACCGGTATCGAAGTTTTTTGCCGGGGGGCAACTTGCAATTGCATGAAAATGCCGTTGATGGTCCACTGATTTGTGATATTCAGATTGAAGACTCAAAAGGAAAGTGGGCTTATCGTGAAGTTGAACTGAAGCCATCGGAGGGTGTCAGTGACCTATATTTTACCTATAATAATCGCAACCTCAAAGATTCTTTGAAGAACGGACTCATGTTCGACTGGTTCTATTTTACTTCAGCATTTCCAGGAAAAGGAAGGGATCAATATCAGGAAGCCAAGGATCTCTATTGGGACCTAATTACTGCCAGCACGGATCAGACACCGATCATGCAGGAAAATCCGGCAAACTGGATGCGGACAACCTATGTTTTTGATCGGGGCAACTGGTTGACTCATGGAGATACCGTTACCGCCGGTGTCCCGGCGTTTATGAACCCACTGCCTGTCGATCTGCCAGCTAATCGATTGGGGTTAGCCTATTGGCTGGCTGACGCGAAAAACCCCTTGACGGCGAGAGTATATATTAATCGGATCTGGGAGCAGCTATTTGGTGTTGGTCTTGTAGAGACGCTGGAAGACTTTGGTTCTCAGGGTATTCCTCCGGTCAATCAAAATTTACTGGACCATTTAGCTTGGAAATTTATGCATGACTTTGACTGGAGTACAAAGGCGCTCCTGAAGTATATCGTTGCTTCCGCGACCTACCGGCAGTCTTCTTTCAGCTCAGATGAAACCCTGAATAAAGATCCTGAGAATAAGTATCTATCACGCTCTCCGCGAGTGCGTCTTAGCGCAGAGCAGATCAGGGATCAGGCACTGATGGTTAGTGGTCTCCTAAATGAGGAAATGTACGGACCGAGTGTCATGCCATTCCAGCCGGATCGGATCTGGAATTCGCCTTACAATGGTCGGAAATGGATAGAAAGTACAGATGGTCAGCAATATCGCCGGGCATTGTATACCTATTGGAAACGAACCAGTCCTTATCCATCCATGCTACTGTTTGATATGATGGCCAGGGAAGTCTGCACTCCCAGAAGAATTAACACAAACACGCCGCTCCAGGCCCTGGTTACGCTAAATGATAGTGTCTATGTCGAAGCTGCTGCCCGTTTTGCGAAATGTATGATTGACGAAGGAGGAAGTAACCTGGAAGATCAGCTCAAATATGGATACCGGAAGATGCTTTTTAAAGAAATACCGGATGACAAATTAAATGTATTAACCGATTTATACGCAAACATGTCTGCTAATCCCGACTCAAAGGAGGAAATGAACAATGCCGGAGAGCACCTACGTAAGATGAAAATCATCGCCAATACTATGTTTAATCTGGATGAATTAGTGACCAAAAACTAAGAAAGATACCATGATCAAAAAGAGCATAAGAAAGGTGGAACATATGAATCTAATTCAGGATCAGACAAGGCGTCACTTTATCAGTGATTGTTTTCTGGGCCTGGGTGGCCTTGCCCTTTCCTCGGTATTGGGTCAGCATGTGCTTTCCCCCTCCGGACCTACACAAAATTCATCTGCTCAAGTCATTGGACCCCATTACAAACCAGCAGTTAAAAATGTGATTTATATCCATATGGCGGGAGCTCCTTCACATCTGGAGTTATTTGATTATAAACCGGAACTGGAAAAATTGAACGGCCAGGAATGTCCTCCATCTCTATTGGAAGGAAAGCGATTTGCTTTTATTCGCGGCGTTCCAAAGATGTTAGGACCTCAGGGCAAATTTAAACAGCATGGTGACAGTGGGGCTTGGATTTCCAATTATCTCCCATATTTGTCAAATGTGGCTGATGATCTCACCTTTCTTAAAGGAGTGTACACGGATCAGTTTAACCATGCACCGGCTCAGTTGCTAATGCACACCGGCAGTGCCCGTTTGGGAAGGCCAAGTATGGGATCGTGGGTGACATATGGACTGGGTTCCGAAAATGAAAATTTGCCAGGATTTGTGGTGTTAACCTCAGGTGGTAATAATCCCGATGCGGGTAAGAGTGTCTGGGGTAGTGGCTTTCTTCCTTCACTATATCAGGGAGTACAGTGCCGGTCAGATGGTGATCCTGTTCTTTTTATTGATAATCCTGATTATATAAACCGTAAAGAACGACGTGCATCGATTGACGCCATTAATGAGATCAATAACTTAACTTATTCGGAGTACCAGGATCCGGAAATTAAAACCCGGATCGCCCAATACGAACTGGCTTACAAGATGCAAATTACGGTTCCTGAGGTGATGGATATTTCCCGTGAACCGGAGTACATTCATAATCTCTATGGAAGCGACGCTAATCAGTCGCTATTTGCCAACAATGTTTTGCTAGCCAGAAAATTGGTGGAGCAGGGAGTTCGGTTCGTACAGTTATTTGACTGGGGTTGGGATACGCACGGAACTTCACCGGATGGTTCTATCGATATCGGACTTTGGAACAAATGTAAACAGAGCGATCAGGCGGTATCTGCTCTGATCGTCGACCTGAAACAAAGAGGACTGTTGGACGAAACGCTGGTAATCTGGGGTGGCGAGTTTGGTCGCACACCTATGCAGGAAAACCGGGAGGGCAAGACCAATCCATTTCTTGGCCGGGACCATCATGCCGAGGCATTCACTATGTGGATGGCTGGGGGAGGTTTAAAAAAAGGATTTAGTTTTGGAGAGACCGATGAAATAGGATACAGTGTGACCCAGGGCAAGGTATCTACGTATGATATCCAGGCCACTATCTTACACCTATTGGGATTTGATCATGAAAAATTGGTCTATCCATATCAGGGGCGGGATTTCCGGTTGACGGATGTGCATGGATCCTTGATCAAGGATGTATTGGCATGAGTCATGAGGTGGATCTATTTTGAATTTGTTGAATTTTCTCCAGGGGTGATCTTAATTACCCTCTGTTTCCTCAAACTATATTAAGTTTGGTGGAATACATATTGCCTGACGTAGAAAAGATATATTCCGAATGAATATGACGAACACCAAAAGCAATGAATTTTTGCTTAAGCTATGTTTACAAAAATTACCGGATGTAAACTTGCAAGATTGGTTGTCTTCCAAACATAAGAATATCGATTCATCACGTACATTCTTTTTGAGTTTTGGATTGATCGCTCGTAAGATCCCCCGAAATCCCGTAACCCTGAGTGATGAACAAGTTGTTTTTTTTCGGGGATTAAATCAGGGCTTTGTCCCCAATCAGTGGACATTGGATGATCTCTGCAGGCTAAGTTTATTGTTGGCACTTGATCCTCAGGTGAGCAAAGATTATATCACCACCCTGATTGGTGCTTCCGATATGCGAGAGCAGGTTGTCATCTATCGATCATTGCCTTATCTGTCCAATCCGGAAGATTTCACCATGATGACCATTGATGGTATTCGCACGAATATGGTCGATGTTTTTGATGCAATAGCCCTGGATAATGATTTCGCATATCGGCATTTTCCACAGAATGCCTGGAATCAGATGGTGCTGAAAGCAATTTTTATGGAACGACCAATCTACCGCATATGGGGATTGGATGAACGTCGAAATCAGGATCTGGCCGATATTCTCTATGACTTTGTGCATGAAAGATGGTCGGCAAAAAGACTGGTGACACCGGAACTATGGAGATTGGTACGGGGTTACCTGCACCCCGGAATTTTAGAAGATCTCCAGTATGTGGCATTAAATGGAAGTGAGATAGAAAAGGAAGCAGCCCGGAAAGCCCTGGAGGAATCGGATGATGTCGCGGAAAAGTGGTTAAAAGACCAGAAACTTTCCAGCGCTACATTATCTTGGGAAGAAATTGGAAAACGAATTATCAAAGGAAAATGAAATATATAGATCCACATATTCATATGTCATCTCGCACAACGGATGATTATGAAGCCATGTTTAAGGCAGGTATTGTTGCTATTATCGAACCTGCATTTTGGCTGGGACAACCGCGGACGGAAGTCGGTTCTTTTAAAGATTATTATAGCAGCCTCGTGGGGTGGGAGCAGTTCAGGGCTTCTCAATTTGGAATCAAACATTATAGTACCATCGGTTTAAATTCAAAAGAAGCTAATAACGAAGCTTTGGCAGAGCAGGTGATGGATCTTTTACCACTTTTTGCCTTGAAGGAAAACGTGGTGGCAATTGGTGAAATAGGTTATGATGACCAAACAGCTGCTGAAGACAAATACTTTAGATTACAGATTGAATTAGCTAAGGAGTTAGATCTTCCCATCATGATTCATACTCCCCACCGGGACAAAAAGAAAGGTACCACCCGTAGCATGGATGTCCTTGAAGAGCATGGCATTGACCCCTCCTCCGTAGTGATTGATCATAATAATGAAGAAACGGTCAAAGAAGTACTCGACCGCGGATATTGGGCCGCCTTTACCATCTATCCCCGCACCAAAATGGGTAGCGAGCGCATGGTCGATTTGGTGCAATTATACGGTCCTGAACGAATTATAATTGATAGTGCCGCCGATTGGGGGGTAAGTGATCCGCTGGCGGTACCCAAGACCGCTAATTTGATGCAGCAGAAAGGTATGTCTGAGGCAGTTATCAAGACCACCTGTTATCAGAATGCCTTGGATGCTTATGGTCAGAGTGGAGTGATGAAAGAAGAAGACTGGTTACATGGTGTTACTTATGATCAGTCTGTACTATACGGAGGGAACAGTGTTTTAAGGGGAGGACAGACTCCTAAGAAAAGTGCTCCCGGCGTCGTGGAGAATTAAGTCCCGATGAAGATATTTCCTTACCTGGTTTTGATCAGGCCTGCTAATGTTTTGACGGCCATTTCGGATGTGATTGCCGGACTCGCAATTGCCGGCATTCTTCAGACATTTGCTATTCCTGACCCCCTGCCAGGTGCCGTTTGGCTTATACTGTCCACCATCGGATTGTACGCCGGAGGAATAGTTTTCAATGATGTTTTTGACGTGGACCTGGATCGTGTCGAACGTCCCGAACGCATCCTTCCCAGCGGTTTGATATCCATTCGAGGTGCATCCATTTTCGGCGCTTCACTGTTGTTATGGGGTATCCTGACCGCATTTT
>JAGQWV010000766.1 GCA_020437045.1 Saprospiraceae bacterium
TTTGAGACAAGAAAATAAAACGGTAGCGCTGAATCTACCTTCTGCGTTTGAGACTCAATTGGTCGCTTAACTGCTCATTATTCCTTATACTTGGTGTTTTTCCAATGAAGGATATGCAGCAACTCAACCGGTACAATATAGTTGATTCGTCTTCGAGGGTTCCGAAAGTCTTACAATTCGGAGGAGGCAATTTTCTTAAAGCTTTTGTCGACTGGATGGTACAGCGGCTGAACGAGACCTGCCATTATCAGGGAAGTGTTGTACTCGTTAAACCAACCAAGGGTGGCGATTATACCGGACTCCGGTCGCAGGATGGACTTTTCCATGTGGTCACTAGTGGCTTTGCCAAGGGCCAGGTAATCAATGAAGTGGAATTAGTCAGCTGCGTCGATCAGATCATTCAACCATATGATAACTATGATCAGTTCTTGCAAACCGCTCATTTGCCAGAGCTTCGCATCATCGTTTCTAATACTACAGAATCGGGAATTATATATGAGGCGGCGGCACTGTCCAATAGTGTACCCAATAGTTTTCCTGGCAAATTATGTGTTTGGCTGAAAAATCGATTCGATCATTTTAAAGGTTCACCGGATTCGGGGTGTATCATTTTGCCTTGTGAATTAATTGAGGAAAATGGGAGCAAACTCAAGGAGATGGTACTTCTTCATGCCCGTGATTGGAAATTCGGGGATGAATTCAAACAATGGATTGAAGTTCACCATATGTTTTGTAATACATTGGTTGATCGTATTGTGCCAGGTAGACCCGATGATCAATCATTACGGCAGTATCAGGAAACCGTGGGTTATGAAGATGATCAAATGGTAGTTGGAGAACCCTACCATCTTTGGGCGATCGAGGGACCGGCCTGGATCGATGATGTTTTCCCCTTATCCAAGGCTGGAATTAACGCTGTGATCACCGATGATCTGGCTCCATATCGTCTGCAGAAGGTCCGGCTACTCAATGGTGGACATACGAGTATGGTGCCTATTGGACTACTCATGGGGATCGAAACGGTTGGCGAATTTGTGGAAGATCCGGTGATGGGATCTTTCCTCAAAAATACCATGCATACTGAAATTATTCCATCGATTAAATCGATTTCCAGTGAGCAATTGACGGATTACATGAGCGATGTGTTGGACCGGTTCAAAAATCCTTTTGTAAAGCATAAATTGAGCAGTATTGCCCTTAATTCTTTGTCAAAATTTGTCGTTAGAATTTTACCAAGTATCGAACAGTATCAAAAAAGTGAAGGTAAATTACCAGAACGTTTGATGCTCAGCTTTGCCGCATTGATAAAATTTTATCAGGGTACATTTAATGGTGAAGATTTGCCGGTCAAAGATGATCCGGATCTCGTGAACATCCTGCAAGATCAATGGCGTAAAAAAGACCAAGGTGAAATTAATTTATTCCATTTGTGTGAAAACATTCTGTCCGATAAAAAACTTTGGGGAAGAAATCTGAACGAAATTAATAACCTGAAAATCCATCTCGCAGGCGCACTGGAAATTATTGAAAGAGGAGACCTCGAAGAGGAAATAGCACGACTGGCTTAGTAGATCAACGCATGGGTTATG
>JAGQWV010000767.1 GCA_020437045.1 Saprospiraceae bacterium
CTGGAAAGATCATGAAGAAACCGAGCTAAAAAACAAATTATACAATCAGCTTGTGCAGGAAAACCCAATCAGTACTCGACAACGGGAGCATACATCAAGATTTTTCACATTTCTACAATCGCTGGTTTACAGTAAATCGATACCAGCCCAATGTTTCTCCATCCAATTCCCGGGCAAGTCACAGTCATATCACAACTCCTTTTTTTATCAGCGATCCGGGCTTTCTCCTCCTTCCCCGCCACCTGAGTGAGACCGAATTTACGGTTGGTGGGCATGAACCTTTGACAAGGGATTTGTCAGATAAGTAATCCTTGTTGGGTTACTGCTCAAATGGCCGGCGCTCATCGGTCTGCCTGACCACTAATCATTAATAATAAAAATTTAATAATCCATCCGGTTCGAAGTGTTTTACCGGATGGCAACCATATTAAAATTCAAAAAATGAAGTACTTCATTTTTTTATGCATCATATGTTGTACT
The DNA here is from genome assembly GCA_020437045.1 of Saprospiraceae bacterium. Classification (GTDB taxonomy): domain Bacteria; phylum Bacteroidota; class Bacteroidia; order Chitinophagales; family Saprospiraceae; genus JABDMH01. Next base: position 481 of record JAGQWV010000767.1, read on the forward strand.
AGCATTGCTTCTGCTCAGACCCTTAAAGTCATTGACCAGGACAGTGGTGAGCCTCTGGTATTGGTGACCATAAGCAGTGAAAATCCAAAGGTTTTCGTTACCACAGATGCACAGGGAGAGGCTGACATTAGTGCCTTTACAGACGCCGACAGCATTGAGTTTCAATATATCGGATACCGGACTGAAATCGTGGATTTTGCCAGTCTCCGTAACCATAACTTTGTCATGGAGTTATTTCGTTCGGGTTTGTCCGTCGATAATGTTGTGGTCACCGCTACCAGAATCAAACAAGATTCCCGGGACATTCCTTACGCTGTTTCCTCCTTAAGCCGCGAAGAAGTTGCCTTCGTCAATCCTCAAACAGCAGCAGACTTGCTGGGATCAAGTGGAAAAGTATTCATTCAGAAAAGTCAGCAAGGTGGAGGGAGCCCCATGATACGCGGATTTGCCACCAACCGTCTCTTGTATACCGTAGATGGCGTTCGAATGAACACAGCCATATTCCGGGGTGGTAATATTCAAAATGTTATTTCTTTAGATCCTTTTGCCATCCAAAATACCGACGTGTATTTTGGCCCGTCGTCAGTCATTTATGGAAGTGATGCCATTGGTGGGGTAATGACTTTTCAAACCCTGACTCCTAAATTTAGTCCGTCGGATCAGATGGAAATCAGTGGCGAGATTCTAGGACGGTACGGATCAGCCAATCAAGAAAAAACGGGACACATTCATCTGAATCTTGGCGGCAAAAAGTGGGCATCAATGACCAGTGTCAGCGCTAATGATTATGGTGATTTGAAAATGGGCAGGCATGGTCCGGATGACTACTTACGACCTTTCTATGTCGAAAGGATCAATGGTGAAGATGTGGTCATCCAAAATGATGACCCTCTTGTGCAAATACCCAGCGGCTATCAACAGTTAAACCTGATGCAGAAAGTACGCTACAGCCCTAATGAAAACTGGGAGTTAGATTATGGCTTCCATCTTTCCACCACTACCGATTACAGTCGGTATGATCGACAACTGCGTACCCGCAATGGAGCTCCCCGTTACGGAGAATGGAGCTACGGGCCTCAAAAATGGCTGATGAACTTATTTGAATTAGATTATAAATCGAAAAATCAACTGTTCGACGATCTCACCATCCGTCTGGCTCAACAGCATTTTGAAGAAAGCCGAAGGGACCGCAATTTAAATAGTACTCTCCGATCAGTTCGGATAGAAAAAGTCGAAGCTTATTCGCTAAATGTTGATTTTCTGAAGCGATTTGCACCGGAAAGTAAACTTTACTATGGACTGGAAGGAGTGGTAAATGATGTAACTTCTATTGGTATTGACCAGGATATTCTATCTGGGACCGAAGAACCCGGACCGGCAAGATATCCACAGGCCAGTTGGAAATCATATGGAGCATATCTCACCTATCAGTTGATGATTGCGGATGGACTCAACTGGCAAACAGGTCTGCGCTACAGCCAGTTTAAGATCGATGCAGATTTTGATAACACCTTTTACCCTTTTCCCTTTACCACCGCAAAATTAAATAAAGGCTCCGTGACCGGAAGCATGGGACTGGTATACCGTCCGGATCCCAGTCTCAGTGTTAGCGGAAATTTTGCGACCGGTTTCCGGGCTCCTAATGTAGATGATATTGGTAAAGTGTTTGATTCGGAACCAGGCGCTGTAACTATTCCTAATCCCGACCTACAGGCTGAATATGCATATAATGTCGAGGTTGGTATTGCCAAAGTTTTCAGTGAAGTGGTGAAAATAGATCTGAGCGCCTACTATACCTTACTGGATAACGCCCTGGTACGTCGCAACTTCACCCTCAATGGACAGGATAGCATTATGTACGATGGTGAACTTAGCCAGGTCCAGGCCATCCAGAACGCTGCCCAGGCCAAGGTTCGTGGCATTCAGGCAGGATTGGAAATCAGATTAGCTTCAGGATTGA
>JAGQWV010000018.1 GCA_020437045.1 Saprospiraceae bacterium
GGTTTTTTCAAATATTACAATTTCTTTATTGATAGTTGGATAGATTTATTAGGCAGGTTCGGTTATCATGTCTCCGATCCATGGACATTGAATATCATTCTACCCGTAGGAATTTCCTTCTACACTTTTCAGACCATGTCCTATTCGCTGGATGTATACAGGGGCGAAATCGAACCAACCAAAGACCTGATTTCCTTTGCCTCTTTTGTCTCCTTTTTTCCTCAGCTGGTAGCCGGTCCTATTGAGCGAGCAACCAATCTATTACCTCAAATCCTGTATCCCCGCAAGTTTAAATTCGAACAGGGAGTACAAGGTACCCGCTTGATCATCTGGGGTATGTTTAAAAAGGTTTTTATAGCTGATTCCCTGGCTCCGGAGGTCAATCAAATATTCGCCAATTATGAACATTTGAATGGAGGGGTGCTGGTGCTAGGTGCGATTTATTTTGGGTTCCAGATATATTGTGACTTCAGTGGTTATTCGGATATCGCAATTGGGACCGCAAAACTCTTCGGAATTGATTTAATGTCCAATTTTAAATTTCCCTATTTCTCGAGGAATATAGGTGAATTCTGGAGGAGATGGCATATTTCCTTATCAACATGGTTCCGAGATTATTTATATATCCCCCTCGGAGGCTCCAAGATCTCCAGAATCAATTCATTGAGAAATATATTTATCATTTTTATTGTTAGTGGATTTTGGCATGGTGCAAATTGGACATTTATCATTTGGGGGCTCATTCATGCCATGATGTACATTCCTTTGTTTCTGATGAAATCCAACCGGAGATTTCTAACGGATATAGTAGCCGAAAATAGCGCATTACCTTCTTTAAGAGAAACCGTTCAAATGTTTTCAACTTTTTGCCTGGTTACCCTGGCATGGATCTTTTTTCGCAGTCCTTCCGTCACCTTTGCATTTGATTATATCGTAAAAATGTTTGCAGACTTCAACATTCCCGACCAATCACGAGAAGCTACCCTTTACGTAATAACCATCGTCATATTAGATTGGCTTCTTCGTCGCGATGAGACCCTGAATTTTAAATGGAAACCGGCAATTTCTATATCCCTCAACATTATTTTTATAATTCTCATATTTATTAAATTTAATAAAACACCCAGTTCCTTTATTTATTTCCAATTTTAGAATGAAGTCCTATTTAAAATATATATCTGTCACTCTATTGCTTGCCTTTAGCATCGTCAATGCCCCGGTAATCGGTAGGGCCATTTGTCTTTTTTCCAATCCGGCAAAAGATGTGTATTTAATACTTATGAAAAGCCTGAAAAAGCATCCCCATAAAAAGACCCTTTTATTGGGTGATAGTGTATGCCGGCAGGTCTTTGGAAAAGCAGATTCGGAAGACACTCTCAATATGTGTGAAAATCAAGCCTATGAAATACCTGGAAATTATCTATTACTAAGGAATCTGATCGAGCACCAAAACGAATTTGATACAGTCACGTTGTATTTCAATCCCTTTTCATTAAAATGCAGTCTGGACCAGATATTCACTTACAATTATTTCGTAAAACCATTCCGACCCTATCTCTCTCGCCTTGATCCTCAGGAAATCGATTACGTGGGGCAAACATATCCTCCAAAATCCATTTTTAGTTTCCTCCCCTCCGTCCGCTATGCCTTCTCAGACTGGAAGATGAATGCCGCACCCTCTCCCGATGCGCTTTCAGAAGTTAGTGCCCGCTACCTGGATAAAATTGAAAATATTTGCCAGGCAACGGACATGAAATTTTTATTGAAAAGTTTGCCGGTCAGAATATCGAGAAAAAATGAAATCGCTGCCATGGTGGAAAATTCATCTTCAATCTTGAATCAATCTGCCATCCTTCGGCAGTACTTCAATAATATCACCTACCTGCCGGACTCTCTATTTTTAGACGACGTACATTACAAAGACCCGGAAGAAATCAGAGACCTGATTACCCCATAATCATTTAAGTCATAGTGTATTTCTTTTCTGTAAGAATGCCAATACTTTGACAAAATGTCAGTTTTCGATAATTAAAGTATTATTTTTGTGAGCATTTTTCTGAGCTGAAACCATCTGCTGGGCGTTATAGATCCAACAGCTTTGTCATTTTTCAGAACAAATAGTAACTAAATGCTTGACAATCAAATAAAAAGAGGTGATTTACAACCTAAGAACCCATATGCGTTCAATGGCCAGACACTGGTGGGAAATGCTGACGAACAGGTCCCGACACCAGGACAAAAGCTGTTCTATATAGAAAGCTATGGATGTCAGATGAATTTTTCAGATAGTGAGATTGTAGCTTCTATTCTTAAATCGGTCAACTATCATGTCACCCCGGACTTTCAGGAAGCAGATTTGATTCTGATTAACACTTGTTCGATTCGTGAGAAAGCAGAAGAAACCGTGCGAAAGCGACTAAAGGTATTCGATCAGGTCAAGAAAGCAAGGCCTGATGCCCTGGTTGGTGTCCTTGGTTGCATGGCAGAAAGATTAAAAGCACAGTTTCTTGAAGAAGAAAAACTGGTCGACCTCGTTGTAGGTCCGGATGCTTACCGGGATCTTCCGGGCCTGATTGCGACCGCGGAAGATGGTGACAAGGGCATTAATGTCTTTCTGTCCAGGGAAGAGACCTATGCCGATATTAATCCCGTGCGTCTGGATAGTAATGGCGTGACCGCTTTTATTTCGATCATGAGAGGATGTGATAATATGTGCTCCTTTTGTGTCGTCCCGTTTACCCGGGGTCGTGAGCGGAGCCGGGACCCCTATAGCATTGTAGCCGAAGCCAGTGATTTGGCATCCCGCGGGTACCGGGAAATCACCCTTCTGGGGCAAAATGTGGATTCCTATAAATGGCAGAACCCGGAGGGTAGTGAAAAAGTAAATTTTGCAGGACTGCTACAAAAGGTGGCCGAGGTAGACCAGGAAGTACGCATCCGTTTTTCTACATCACACCCCAAAGACATTACAGATGAAGTATTGGAAACAATATCATCATATTCCAATATCTGCAATTACATACACTTACCGGTGCAGTCCGGAAACAGCAGAGTGCTCAAATTGATGAATCGCACTTATGATCGTGATTGGTACCGGTCAAAAATTGAACGTATCTATTCGATTATTCCTGATTGTGCTATTTCCTCTGATATTATTGCCGGATTCTGCAGTGAGACAGAAGAAGAACATCAAGACACCCTGGAGATGATGGAATTTGCCAACTATAGCATGTCCTACATGTTTATCTATTCTGAACGACCGGGCACTCTTGCCGCAAAGAAGTATAAGGATGACATTGCTGAAGACATAAAAAAACGTCGACTTAGCGAGATCATCCGTCTGCAGAATCATTTGTCATTGAAACATAATCAAGGGGAAATCGGTCAGGTCAGGGAAGTCCTGATAGAAGGTAATTCCAAAAGATCCGATGATCATTTTAAGGGCAGAACATCCCAGAACAAGATGGTTGTATTTCCAAAATCAGAAGGATTGAGCCCTGGTGATTATGTAATGGTCCGAATCGATGAAGCAACGAGTGCAACATTAATCGGTACCATCACTCAGTCGGTCGAAAGTGGTGTATCCATATGAATGCAAGTATTCAAAGCATAAAACAACGATTTGGCATCATCGGAAGGTCCGAAGCGCTTGATCATGCCCTGGCTACCGCCGTTCGCGTTGCTCCTACCGAGCTATCCGTCCTTATCACTGGTGAGAGCGGCGTTGGTAAAGAAGCATTCTCCAAAATAATTCATGCACTCAGTCCCAGGAAGCATAACACATTCATCGCTATCAACTGTGGTGCGATTCCGGAAGGGACCATTAACTCTGAGCTTTTTGGACATGAGAAAGGATCGTTTACCGGTGCAACGAGTGAACGCAAAGGTTACTTTGAGACCGTCAACGGAGGGACCATCTTTCTGGATGAAATCAGCGAAATGCCCCTTGACACGCAGGCGTTTCTACTGAGAGTATTGGAAAGCGGCGAATTTTTGCGGGTAGGATCCAGCAAGGTTCTGAAGACCGATGTCCGGGTCATTGCGGCGACCAATATAGATTTGCACGAAAGAGTAAAAGCTGGAAAATTTAGAGAGGATTTATACTATCGTCTTAGTACGGTGCCTATCCAGGTGCCAGCTTTGCGCTATCGCCGTGAAGATATTTATATGTTGTTTCGGAAATTTGCTGTTGATTTTGCCGAACGATATAAGACCACTCCCATCAGTCTGACAGATGATGCCCGTTTCTTACTGGAACAGTATCAGTGGCCAGGAAATATCCGGGAATTGAAGAATGTAGCCGAGCAAGCTTCTGTTTTATCAGAAAAAAGGGAGATTGATGCCGACACCCTGGAGTCTTTCATTCCCAATATCAGAAAAAGACATCTTCCCGCCATCGCCCGAAATGGATCCGAATCGGAAAACCTGGGTGAACGTGAGATCCTGTATAAACTACTATTTGACATGAAATCTGACCTCAACGACTTGAAAGGTCTGGTTTTTGAACTAATTCGTAATAACGATCTACGAATTCCTGATCAACAGTTGCGTCAATTAGCTAATACTTATAAGAACACCGAAGAAAAACCCAGACTCCTTGAATCGGAGATACCAGAATCACGTTCCGAAATCTCCACTAATGATCATCCGTTGGAAGAGACCGAAGTTGGCAGACCGATCATCTTGCATCAGCATGGCCCAGGTGGTTATGATCAAGTGGAAGAAGTGGACGAGAATCTTTCGATAGAAGAAATGGAGAAAGACCTGATCAAAAAAGCGCTCAAAAAACATAAGGGACGCAGAAAAGATGCTGCCGTTGATCTGGGAATCTCGGAACGTACGCTTTATCGCAAAATAAAACAGTATGAATTGCCCTAGGCCCCAAAATATCACAAGGTGAGAGATATAGGCACGTTTCTTGGATACATAATGATTATGGTACTGCTTGGTACAGGCGGGTGTTATTCTTTCAAAGGAATCAGTATACCCCCTGAAGCTAACACTTTTTATATTTCAGAACTGAGAAGTAGAGTTCCTGGAGCACCGGCAGATCTGGGTCAGCAATTTAGTGAAAACCTAAAGCAAAAATTCCTCAATCAGTCCCGATTAAACTTTGTTGAAATCGATCCTGATATTGAATTTAGCGGTGAAATCACTAGATTTGCTGTGACCTCCGTAGCTCCACAACCTGGCGAAACCACTGCCTTCAATCGATTGGAAATTGGGGTAAGAATGAAATATGTCTATCATCTTGATGAAGAGGAAAACTGGGAGAACAGCTTCTCATTTTATCAGGACTTCAGCCGGGATGAGAATTTATTAGATGTACAGGATGGATTGATAACCATTATTTTTCAACAATTGGCTGAAGACATTTTTAATAAGGCCTTCACTAATTGGTAAAGTAAGGATACACTCGGCAACATGGAGGAAACATTGATAAATGGGAAACCTTTAGCTTTCTATCTGAAGCACCCCGGAGCTTTAAAGCTGGTGGAGCGAATCGATCTGATCCGGCTGGCCGAACTGTACCCCTATAGTGCACACCTCCATCTCCTCCTTACCGTCAAAGATCATCTGGAAAATACCGCCACAAATCGCGATCTCCTCGAGAGAGCAGCCATCTATATTTCCGATCGAAGGAAATTGGGCGAATGGATGAACAAATTGCAAAGCCTCCGCCAGGATGAAGGTTACTTCTATGGTCAGGAACATCTCAAGACACTTTCCGAATCATTAGAGACGATACAACCGGATGATGCAGCATTGGCTGACAAAGAGGCTGATGAACTGGAAGAACTAAGATCCCTGACAGAATCACCAGAGGAATATATCGACAACCGGTTTGACGACTCAGACGAATTCTTGGCGGAAAAGGTCAGTTTTGAGGACGAGCTTGATGAGCACGAAATTAAGGTCACGATCAGTGATCAGGTAGAGAGTCCTGCCAGTGGAACTGTCATTGAAGATATACCGGATATGACCGAAGATGAGATGTCAGATATCCCGGAAGAAGAGGTAGAAGGAATTGATTTTCCGGATGTAGATGACGAAGACCCGATGGGAACGGAGGAACTGGAAGAGGAGGAACTGGACATTGATGAATCTGACGCAATTGATTTCAGTGGACCGATTCGTCCAACGCTGGGGCTCAGACAGTTTGCCGATCAGATCGAAGAAGAAGAAGAAGAAGAAGAAGAAGAAGTAGTAGAAGAAGATGATGATGAAGATATATTACCCGACGATCTATGGCACCATGAGGAAGCGCATACCATAGACGATCAGATCGAAGACGAAGTCGTGTATGAACCCGAAGAACACTTAGTACTTGAAGAAAATACAGGGGAAGATTTGGATGAGCCGGATCACCATCATATCGATGGAAGTGAGACGGAGATAGTACTCGAAAATGAAAATGAGATAGGTACTCCCCTTGATGAACTCATAGATATACAAGATTTCGCTGAAGAAACAGGAAACACACCTCCTTTAGACAAGGCAGAAGTTAATGACAGTGACGATCTAAGTCAGGATACGGATACCTTGGAATCTGATGAATATACCGTTGAAGAGGACATCCGAATAGACCCAAATAATCAGCAAGAGCTTGAAGAATCTTATATCACAGAAGAAGTCACTGATCTCCTGGAGGAAGTATCTGAAACCGAAGGGGCAACCGACAGCGAAAGTACTATTTCGACTGACGAGACAGAGGAGGAACTAAATCCAATCGAGGAAGAGTTAGAAAAACAGCATGAAGATTCAGAGGCGCATACTACTCCACCATTCGTGGAAGAAGAAGTTGAAAAGGAGCTTGCCGAATCACCCTTTCTCCGTTGGCTCCATCGATTGGAAGCGACCTCCGAATCCGGTTTTCAGGATCTCGAAGCAGAGCACAAACGTCAACAGAAAAAAGAAACCTTCAGTGACAATGATAAAGAACGGCTAAAGGACAAAAAGAAGAAAAAAAAGAAGAAAAAAAAGAAAAAGTCTTGGAAAATGGATAGCCTGCAACTGGATGAGTCACTGGTATCTGAGGCACTGGCTGATCTATTAGCCAACCAGGGTCATACCGAGCGAGCTATAGAGATGTATGAAAAGTTACGCTTGACTATTCCTGAAAAAAGTGTTTTCTTTGCGCAGAAAATCCGGGAGCTGGAGCAAAAAAAATAAGTTATGGTAACATTTATGACCTTTTTGATCGCCATCATTAGCATATTGCTGATGGCTGCTGTGCTGATCCAAAATCCAAAAGGTGGCGGGGTCGATTCTACATTCGGGGGACAGAGTGCCAATCAGATGTTTGGTGCTGCAAAGTCTACTGATTTTATTGAAAAAATCACCTGGGGCCTTGCCATTGCATTATTTGTACTGTGCATCATCACCAGTTTGTTGGTTAGTCCTGGAGGCGTAGGCACAGAAAACTTGATATCGCAATAGCAAACTAGATATAAATTTTTACTAAACCTGGAAGGTAGCCATCTTCCAGGTTTTTTTGTTTTTAAGGTTGCCAAATTGGCAAGTGCCTGACAGCTCTACCGGTTCTTTTGAGGGTGAAAGTTTGCAATACAGATGTTGATCCTGCAATTATGACAGGAAAACGCAACTGGCACAAGAACTGTGGGAGGGATAACATGATATAAAACCATTTTCCTAACATTTAAAATAAAAGTTTATTAAATATGATGAAGCCAATTAATGATAGAGTAGTTGTAAAACCTGCTCCGGCTGAAGAGAAAACCCAGGGAGGGATCATCATTCCGGATACTGCTAAAGAAAAACCACAACGAGGGGAGATCGTGGCAGTTGGTCCTGGTAAAGATGGCAACTTGATGACAGTAGCTGTTGGTGATATTGTCCTTTATGGAAAATACTCCGGTCAGGAATTGAACTATCAGGGTACCGACTACCTGATCATGCGCGAAGATGACATCCTGGTCATTCTTGAAAAGTAATCCTTACTGCAATTTTTAAACATTATTATTCATTCTAAAAATTATTGAAATACAATGGCTAAAGAAATTAGCTTCGATATGGATGCACGGGCGAAATTAAAGGCAGGTGTTGATGCCCTTGCAAACGCTGTAAAAGTAACCTTGGGACCAAAAGGTCGTAACGTTGTCATACAAAAATCATTCGGCGCACCAGCCGTTACCAAAGACGGTGTATCAGTCGCCAAAGAAATAGAACTTGATGACCCAATTGAAAATATGGGTGCTCAAATGGTAAAAGAAGTTGCCTCAAAAACTTCTGACGCTGCTGGAGATGGTACTACTACTGCCACCGTTTTGGCACAGGCCATGATCGCCGCAGGTATGAAAAACGTTACTGCCGGTGCTAATCCAATGGATTTAAAACGTGGCATTGACAAAGCCGTTAAAAGTGTGATCGAAAATCTGGCCGGTCAGTCTGAAGTAATCGGTGACGATTTCGAAAAAGTAAAACAAGTTGGATCTATTTCAGCTAATAACGATGAAGAAATCGGAAGCCTGATTGCTGATGCAATGAAGCGTGTATCAAAAGATGGAGTCATCACTGTAGAAGAAGCAAAAGGTACCGACACCTATGTAGATGAGGTAATTGGTATGCAGTTTGACCGTGGTTACCTGTCTCCATATTTCATTACGGATGCAGAAAGCATGACTACTGATTATGAGAATGCACTCGTTTTGATCCACGACAAAAAAATATCCAACATGCAGGATATCGTGCCTATTTTGGAGAAATCTATTCAATCAGGCAGACCATTGTTGATCATCGCTGAAGATATCGAAAGTCAGGCTTTAGGGGTATTGGTGGTAAATCGTTTGCGCGCTCAATTGAAAGTTGTTGCCGTTAAAGCTCCTGGATTTGGTGATCGTCGTAAAGCGATGTTGGAAGATATTGCTATTTTGACCGGTGGAACCGTTATCTCAGAAGAAAAAGGTTATAAGTTAGAAAATGCCGACTTAGAACATCTTGGTAGTGCCGAAAAATTGACGGTTGACAAAGACAATACGACCATTGTTAATGGTGGTGGTGATCCCGAGCAAATTAAAGCCAGAATCAATCAAATTAAACAACAGATTGAAACGACAACTTCTGATTACGACCGGGAAAAACTCCAGGAACGATTGGCTAAATTAGCAGGCGGTGTTGCTGTCTTGTATGTTGGTGCTGCGACTGAGGTAGAAATGAAGGAGAAAAAAGACCGTGTAGATGATGCCCTCCATGCTACCCGAGCTGCCGTTGAAGAAGGTATCGTTGCCGGAGGTGGTGTTGCCCTGGTGCGAGCTATATCTTCTTTGGATAAATTAAGTGGACTTAATGAAGACGAAAATATCGGAATCTCGATCGTACGAAAAGCGTTGGAAGCGCCTGTTAGGGTAATTGCGGACAATGCTGGTATCGAAGGTTCAGTAGTGCTTCAAAAAGTACTTGAAGGGAAGGATGCTTTTGGCTATAATGCCCGCACCGGTGAGTATTCAGACCTTAAAAAAGCAGGGGTAATTGATCCGACAAAAGTAACAAGAATTGCGCTTGAAAATGCTGGTTCAATTGCAGGAATGATCCTCACCACTGCTTGTGTGGTTAATGATAAAAAAGAAGATGATAAAGGTGGTGCTGCAGCCCATATGCCTCCAGGAGGAATGGGTGGTATGATGTAATCATCTTCCTTCATCAAAATAAAAGGCCTATGCATATGTTGATGCATGGGCCTTTTTATTTTATGCCACTCCGAAGCCTGAATTCAGGTCTGACTTTTTTCGCGAGTTTATTTAATAGATAATATATACATACCCAATACAACAAAAAAAGACCTCTTCATAAAAAATTGAAGAGGTCATTAAAATGGTTTTGCTAAGGCTGAACAACTATAAAACTCTATTAAAAACGAACATGTATTTTTTTTGATGGGTGGTTCAGCCCCCTATAATTCAG
>JAGQWV010000768.1 GCA_020437045.1 Saprospiraceae bacterium
CTTCTGTTTGCTGAGGTAGATTAAAATGTTTGCAGAAAAAATCATAGATATGCCTTCTGATTTTTGGCGTTAACCAATGTCTGGAGTCATCTTCTACTAATTCAAAATTTTCAGTCTGTCCCAGACTGCTGTAAGCGAGCTGAACTTCTTCGAAACAGTCTCTGGCTGCCTGGAGTGTGAGGTATTGGTCTCTTGAAACAAAGGTAAGTAAGGTAGGTTTTGGAGCACGGACCTCTAACAGGTCTTCCAAAGTGATGCCCTCTTTTAATGCATGGTATAGCTCGGCTTCAGCGTCCTGTGCTCCTTTTGATTCCAGCTGCCTACGGGAAGCGGTCGACCAGCTGCTGGGCACGGAGACTAGCACCCGGTCGTCGATGGCACTTACATAGGTGGTAATAGTGCCACCCCCAGAAAAACCGGTTACCCCGATTCGATCCGGATCGACTTCTTTGCGACTACACAGGTAATCGATTGCCCGTATGGCGTCCCAAACAAAATATTTGGCACTGGAGGTGCCGCTCAGAAAACATTGGTTTCCGAAATAGCAATGTTCAATCACACTATAGCCGATGCGTGACAATTTTAGATCCGGATCATAATATTGCACATTTTCTCCCTGACCCGGAGGATCAATAGACATGACGATAATTCCCTTTTTTACCAGGTTTACCATCACCAGCTGATCTAGTTCAGCGCGAAAACTTTCCTGCTCATGACCAATCAGGTTGAGGACGGCCGGGACTTTTTCCTGAATATGATCAGGAATATAGAGACAGGCAGATACATAATATTGGGGCTGCGATTCAAAGATGATTTTTTCAATCCGGTACCCTTCCTGATCAATCGTACCGGTTATTTGGGGATTTAAGCTAGTCTTGTGGGGAAACGGACCTAATATTGAAGTCAATCGATCCTTAACCCATCTTTGTCTTAACTCCCAATGTTCTTTTGATTTCAGGCTTTTTATGATGCTATCTCGTCTATCATAATAGGGCTCAGCCTTATCCACCATATGGCTGATCAATGAATTACCAGGATTATCCCAAATGATCCAATTCTTTAGGACATCAAGCTCTTCTTCATCTTTGATTAACCGGCGATCTGCCTGCTTCGGCTGATATCGTGACTGGATTTCAATCTGACTCAGTAGCCAAATGGGAGAGGCCGAAAGCATGAGGAAAATACAAAAGCGTATAAAAACGTATGGCATCGACTTGCTCCTTATTAAGAGTACTTTTATAAAAAATTGAACCTTAAAGTTAAGGTGAATTTGTCGTTATATTGATTTGGCAATTAAAAAGAGAGCTAAATTGATTTAGTCCATTAATCCTAAGTCGAAAAGAATAATTGGAGAAAGCACAGCATTTATTATTTAGGAAATATTTTAAAGACTACAGCCTCTACACGATTTCCTTCTCTTCATATAGTGGAATGCCTTCCACATCGTTTTCTTTTAGATCCTCGTAAAATTTTGCCATGGTAACCTGGGCATAAGGTATAAGCCATAGAAAACCAATTCCTAATGTAAGAATACAACCTAGTGCCAGCAACAATAACCACAGATACAGGCCAAAGAGCTTCATTTTATAACCATCCATCATCTCCTTGCTTTTGCGTAATACTTCCTGAGCCTTCAGTTCCGGTTCGTCTGCCAGGAGGAAGAAAGTCATCGAATAAGACAGGGCGGCAATGATACCCGGAATAACGAACAGTAAAGTCCAAAGGAGCACATACAACACCATTAGTAGATAAGTTACCAAGGCTGTTGAGAAGTTCTTAAATCCATCAAATATTTGCTCAACCCGGAAATCTTCATGGCGGGAAAGATGCAAGGCAACAATAGCGGCACCCAGCATCATCGGACCGCCAATTATCAGGGTGATCAATCCCAGTCGCTGCTCGGCACCTCCCACACTCATCAGGATGGTGTATAAAAGGAAAGTACCTATGGCAATAGCCCAGCGTCCACTCAAGGATTCACGGGCCATTTTCATCAGGGTTGTATTATCAGTCATCGTGGTATTAAATTTTTGTTAGAATTGCATTGCAAATCCCGGATTAAACAAGGCAAAATATGACAATAAATAAGCAAACGAAAGAACAGCGGTTACCGCGTCAAATGACGAAGGTCACTTTGTGATACATTCTTTTGCGTCCTTATGTTAAAATAAAAATAAAGTCAATGCCGGAGCATTATTTTCGATGAATGATTATAATTTCTAGATAGTTAGATTTTAGTTGATTTGTTGAGCCACATAGATTTTCTATCCATTGGGATTCGAAGATGGATAGGGAGATCGTGAGGATATAGGATGTACTTAAAAGCTAATGAGAGTCCCAGTGTATTTTTAATTGTTAAATATCGTCTACGGTTTGTTCAGAAACTTAAGTGTTTTCCGAATGTAGTATCAGTCAATCAATATATAAGTCGAATTTCGCCGTAATGGCATTGGAAAGAAGTTCTTGCAATACTAATCTGGTTGCATCTTGGGATTGAGGGACAATGAGTATATATTGAAAATCTTTGTTGTTGCTGTTTTCACAGTAATACCATTTTGACAAACCGAGATCCAAATATTCTTTGTCTTCGGAATATTTAACGTCAGCGATTAAGTCTTTATGGGGATCAATTTTAAAGTTGGTGACCCTTAATTTTCCGTCGGTAATGGTTACAGCTCTATCTTCCATCTGCTTCTCGTATATCATCACCTGAGCATCTGCTTCAGAAGTCCGAAATGAGAGATTTTGGGAGATTGCGAAGGTTGCCATTTGGAGCGTTAGAATCAAAAGGAAAATTCTTGTCATGTGATTTTTTTATTGAAACCTTCTATAAGCGAAATTATTGTTTCACTATTTCTTACCTCTTTTTCATTTTTTCGGATAAAATAGAAGTCTTTGTATTGGAATTACCTTGGTGAGGGTTTCGTCGTGAGCATAGTGCTACATGATTCTCTCTGTGGAGGGATGCTCAAACTTAAATCAAGG
>JAGQWV010000769.1 GCA_020437045.1 Saprospiraceae bacterium
TCATGCCCTGCCATTACATTGGAAGCAGAATCACCGACCAGTAGGACGTCAATACCGGCTTCATCAAGTATGCGTGCCATGGAAAAATCATAAGCGGTTAACATACTGATTCGCTCTCCATTTTCTTTCATACTCTGCAAAGTATGTACGGTAATGCGCTTAATATCTCTGTTGACTGACATAGTTGTGTTTCTAAAAAGCCTGAAAGTTAATAAAAGCCTTAAGATCTTTTTACCCCAACTATCTTCTGGCTGTATCTGCCGCGATAGTGCTTGAGTTAGATCTTTACAATCGATCCACTGAGTTTAGTCATGATTTGTCAAATCAGACCGACAGGTGTCAGATGAAAATGGCAGGTGGGAGAGGAGATTATGACTTTTTGTCATAGAATCATGATCAGTTGAAGGGTGTTTTAAGCAATATTGACAAAGAAACCTGCCTATTTGGACCGAAAAACTGGTTGGCATCTTAATTGAGCATCAGTTAAATGCAAACTCATATTAAAATCGATTAAAATAGAATAAATGGGAAAAATAATTGGAATAGATCTAGGAACAACGAATTCTTGTGTAGCGGTAATGGAGGGAAATGAACCAGTTGTTATACCTAATGATGAAGGTAGAAGAACTACACCGTCTGTGGTAGCTTTTATGGATAATGGAGAACGAAAGATTGGTGATCCTGCCAAAAGACAAGCTATCACCAATCCGGTCAGAACTATTTTCTCTATCAAGAGATTTATGGGAAATCGATTTTCTGAAGTAAAAAACGAAGCAGAAAGAGTTCCCTATAAAGTGACTAAAGGTGATAATGATACGATCCGTATAGACATTGAAGGCCGAGCATATACACCTCAGGAAATCAGTGCAATGATTCTTCAGAAAATGAAGAAAGTAGCTGAAGATTATTTGGGTAGTGAAGTTACGGAAGCGGTGGTGACTGTACCGGCATATTTTAATGACTCACAGCGACAAGCCACCAAAGAAGCCGGAGAAATTGCCGGACTTAAAATAAACAGGATCATTAATGAACCTACGGCAGCGGCATTAGCCTATGGATTAGATAAAAAAGGTCTGGACTCGACCATAGCTGTATTTGACTTGGGAGGAGGTACTTTCGATATCTCCATTCTCGAATTGGGAGATGGAGTATTTGAAGTCAAATCAACCAACGGAGATACCCACCTGGGTGGAGATGATTTTGACCAGGTAATTATCAATTTTTTGGCTGAGACTTTCAAAAGTGCCGAAAATATTGACTTGAGAAAAGATCCTATGGCGCTTCAAAGGCTGAAAGATGCTGCAGAAAAGGCAAAGATCGAACTCTCATCAGCTTCAGAAACGGAGATTAACCTTCCATATATCACGGCTGTTGATGGTGTTCCTAAGCATCTTGTGCAGAAAATTACTAGAGCTAAATTTGAACAACTCGCAGATGATCTGGTAAGTCGCACGCTAAAGCCTTGTGAGGAAGCCCTTAAAGATGCCGGACTTTCCAAAAGTGATATTGACGAGGTGATTTTGGTTGGAGGTTCCACCAGAATTCCGAGAATACAACAGGCTGTGGAAGAGTTTTTTGGCAAAAAACCAAATCGAAGTGTAAATCCAGATGAGGTCGTCGCTATTGGCGCTGCCATTCAAGGTGGTGTTTTAAGTGGAGATGTACAAGATGTATTGTTGCTGGACGTAACCCCTCTATCTTTAGGTATCGAGACGATGGGTGGAGTTTTT
>JAGQWV010000770.1 GCA_020437045.1 Saprospiraceae bacterium
ATGATTTATCCCGAAAAAGTTTGGGAGAACACACTTGAGCGAATAAACGAACTGAATGTCTATCGCACGGAAGATCGGAATTTCATACGCTACTTCTTTAGGGGAGTGAGTGATGTGACCACCGATGCGACCGACCGGATACTGGTCAATAAGGGATTATTGGATTATGCCGGAATCCGAAAAGACGTCATACTCTTCGCCTATTTGGACCGTATTGAAATGTGGGATAAGAAAACTTACGATGAATGGTTAAACCGTGAACCTGAGGATTTTGCCAATCTGGCGGAGCGGGTTCTGGGTAAAGCACAGACAGATCAGCTATGAGTCAGGCCTATCATAAGCCAGTGCTTCTGACGCAATGTATTGAAGCTTTGGTGACCGATCGCAATGGAATTTATCTCGATGCGACGTTTGGTGGAGGTGGACATAGCCGCGAAATTCTCGATCATATTGGATCTTCAGCCCAGCTGATAGCTATGGATCAGGATCAGGATGCACGGATGAATGCTATCGATGATTCAAGGTTTCGCTTGCAGATGGGGAATTTTCGATTTGTGAAACATTATTTGAGGTATTTCGGTGTCACCCAATTAAACGGAATTCTTGCTGATTTGGGCGTTTCATCATATCAGTTAGATGCACCTTCGAAGGGGTTTTCTTTCAGTGGAAGTGAGGTCTTTGACATGCGCATGAATCAAAGGTCTGCTCAAAGTGCCATTGACATTATCAATCATGAAAAGGAAGAAAGTTTAGTAAACATATTTAGTAGTTATGGTGAAGTGAGAAATTCAAAAACGCTAGCCAAAGCTATTATTACAGCAAGAGAACTGCGACCAATTTCAAATACTCATGAATTTCTAAACTGTGTAGAACCCCAGGTGATGGGGAATAAAGCCAGGTACTTAGCACAAGTTTTTCAGGCTATTCGAATTAAGGTCAACGACGAAATTGGAGCATTGCAGGATTTTCTTGTTGCAGGAGCTGATATGTTAGTGCCGGGAGGGAGACTCGTGGTATTAACATATCACTCAATTGAAGACCGCGTGGTCAAACATTTTATTAAAAGTGGTCATACGGACCATTCAGAAAACTACATGTTGAAAGAAGATCGTCAATGGATCTTAAAACCGGTGAATAAAAAACCAATTCTGCCCGACGCAGAAGAAATAAAACTTAATAGCCGGGCGCGAAGTGCGAAGTTGAGAATTGCTGAAAAGATTTAAAAAAGATTATGGCTAAAGATCATCTCAATATAAATCAGACAAAAGGCAACATGGGTTTTATGACCTATAGCTCTGAGAAAATTACCAATAACTTGCCTTATGTTTTCTTCCTGATTTTTTTGGCCATGCTTTATATTGGTAATGCCCATTATACAGAGAAAAAAGTAAGGAAGATAGAGTCATTAAAAAATGAAATAAAAGAACTAACCTGGACTTATATGTCTGTCAAATCAGACGCCATTTATCAGGCAACCTATTCGAAGTTAGCAGATCAGGTTGAAAAAAATCAACTGTCTAACGACGGAAGTTTTCCAAAGAAATTATCCTCACGACCTTAAATAGTTTTGCCGTGGCAGCAATGAGCAAAAGGAAGGAGCTATTACTTAGAGCGTACATTGTTCTGGCAGGTTTGGTGATCGTAGCTATTATGCTTATCGGTGCGACAATCAATATCGGAGTCATACATGCAGAGCAATGGCGGGAAAAGGGTGATAGTACCAAACTTAAATATTTTGATATTGAACCTGATCGGGGAAATATTTATAGTGCTGATGGATATCCACTAGCTACCTCCGTGCCCTATTTTGATCTGCACATGGATCTCAATTCGGAGGCCATGACTAAAAAGATCTTTGATGCGAATATCGATTCCCTTGCTATTTATTTTTCGCGGTATGTATTTGTAAATGAATCGCCTGCATCCATAAAGAGGAGAATCATTCGACGCCGGAATGATGGTGATCGATATTTTCTCGTCAAGAATAATGCAACCTACGAAGAACTAAAAAAAATAAAATCCTTCCCCCTGATCAGACTTGGTAAGTATCGTGGGGGTCTGATTGTAGAAAGAAAATCGAGAAGACTAAAACCGTTTAGAAATCTGGCAGCACGTACAATCGGCTTGGATCGTGATAATGCACCTTCTGTGGGTATCGAAGCAAGTTTTGATGAATATCTGCGGGGAAATGCCGGAAAAAAACTCATG
>JAGQWV010000771.1 GCA_020437045.1 Saprospiraceae bacterium
CGATGCTCTCGCCGATTTTCTGGTTCGTATTCAGACAAATTCCTCGCATCGACCAGATTTAAATGGCTGTTGGTTCCGGGCTTTCGATTATAATGCCTGGGAGTATTATGGCTCCAATGCAGATCATGGCTGGGGTGCATGGGGTACGCTAACCGGCTGGACGCAGAGTTTCATTACCACCACCCTGGCTCTGCGGCAAGCAAAAAAGTGCTACTGGGATATGACCAGGGATTTGAAATTAAGAGAGCATATGGATAAAGCCTGGTCCAAAATGCTGCCGGATTATCCCCATTAACTTGTAATTTGGACTCAGCACTTATTTCATGCCCATGAATTTTATGGATTACACAAATCTCTACAGAACCAGTCTGCTGGAAGATGTTATGCCTTTTTGGGTGAAATATTCTCCCGATCGTGAACATGGTGGCTTTTTTACTTGCCTGGACCAGCAGGGTGCGGTCTATGATACCGATAAATTTATATGGTTACAATGTCGTGAAGTGTGGACGTTGTCCATGTTGTATGACTCGCTGGAGAAAGATCCGGTTTGGCTTGATCTTGCAATCCAGGGAGCTGAATTTCTCCTGAAGTATGGCAGAGATAAGCAGGGCGACTGGTATTTTTCCCTTCGTCAGGATGGACAGCCGTTGGTGCAGCCTTTTAATATATTTTCTGATTGCTTTGCGGCTATGGCTTTTGCCCGACTGTACAAGGTGACCGGCGATGATCGCTACCGGCAAGTGGCCAAAGATACTTTCGAGAATATTATTGCCAGGCAAGATAATCCTAAAGGAAAATATGAAAAAACATTTCCTGGTACCCGGCCGATGCAAAGTTTTGCCCTTCCCATGATTTTATCAAATTTAGTTTTAGAAGTAGAATCATTGATTGATGCTCAGCTGGTGGAAGACACGATAAATAATTCCATTGAAAAAGTGTTAAATGTATTTTATCAGCCCGATTTAAAAGTTATTCTCGAAAATGTCGGAGAGCACGCAAAAAGGATCGACAGTTTTGAAGGTCGCCTGGTTTGTCCGGGACATGGTCTCGAGGCAATGTGGTTTTTGATGGACCTTGCCGAGCGAAATGAAAACCGGCAATTAATGGAGAAAGCGGTTGATATTTCTCTGCAACTAATGGATTATGGATGGGATACCTTATATGGAGGACTTTTTTATTTTCTCGATGTAAAAGGATATCCTCCGGAAAAACTTGAATGGGATCAAAAATTATGGTGGGTACATCAGGAATCTATGCTGGCCATGCTAAAGGGATATTATCATACCGGAAATGAAGATTGTTGGCGATGGTTTGAAAAACTGCACAAGTATAGTTGGGATCATTTTGCTGATATGGAATATGGAGAGTGGTTCGGTAATTTAAATCGACGAGGGGAAACACTGTTACTTTTGAAAGGTGGTAAGTGGAAGGGATGCTTTCATACTCCGCGATTTTTATTTCAGGCTGCCTCGACATTAACTAAAATTCTAGTGAAATAATAATGAGTCAATCCGTCGTTTCTCCTGGTGGACAAGACCAGTCACCTCCTGGCATTCAGGGGTATTTATTGTTGATTTGTTTTGTGGCTAGTCTGGGAGGAGTCTTATTTGGATACGACACGGCAGTGATTTCCGGAACATTTACCTTGGTTGAATCTTTTTTTGATTTAAGCAAGATCGAAGTAGGGTGGTTTGCTTCTTCAGCGCTGGTCGGTGCGATTTTAGGGGCCGCAATGGCTGGTGGGTGGAGCGATAAATCTGGACGTAAACCGGTTTTACTTGTTTCCGCTTTTTTGTTTTTTTTATCGGCACTCCTTTGTGCACTGCCTATTAGTTTTACGTTTTTAATTGGTGCACGATTTATTGGAGGAATAGGGGTAGGAATTGCATCGGTATTGTCGCCATTGTATATATCAGAAATTGCCCCTCCCAATATTCGAGGCAGGTTAGTGGCATTTTATCAGCTTTCGATCGTGATTGGAATTTTACTCGCCTATTTTTTTAATTCAGTATTGTTGAATTATTCTTCTACTCATCCTGATGGATTGAACAATTTTACCTTTCTGCATGATG
>JAGQWV010000772.1 GCA_020437045.1 Saprospiraceae bacterium
TGGACTCCGCCAGTGAGAAATGTATTTTTGGCCAGTTCTTTGGAGTAAGAGGCACCGAGCTGTAAACCAGCCCAGGTTAATTTGGAATAACCCGCATTGTCGTAATTAAAATTAACTCCAAAGCCCCAGAAGTCATTGCCCTCTGCTTTCTTTGGATACATCTTGGTATCGTAAGTACCGGAAAAGGTAAGATAGTCAGCAGGGATGTTCGCCCATTGCCGACGGTAGTGTCCCATAAATCTGGTATCCCCATTAAATATTCCGGTAAGTGCTGGATTCAAAATTTGCGGTGCGTTATAAAACTGCGCAAAATGGATATCCTGTGCTCCAACATTCCAAACCAGGAAAAGAGACACCACCAGAGGGACTATCGTGTTCGGTAAAACTCTGTCCAAGGCGCTATTGTTTTGGTTATTATCATGTTAACGGCTACAAAGATTATACCATATTAGTAAATTCTTTCAACCATTAATATTTGGCCTTCACTCAACCAAATACAGAGATAAAAGTAATTGTTAATATTAGCTGAACAAAGAAGAAAACCTACTTTAACCTATATTCTTTATCATAAAGTATTAGGGGTTAAATACCATTATTTTACATATTGAATATTTACATAATTATCATTGGTATTTTAGTAATTGATATAAGTATTTTCCATATATAATTCACATAGAAATAAATCATATATATCTTTACTGAATGAAGATTCTGTCAAACCAACAAGCTCGTCAGATGGATCAGATAACAATTGAGTCTGAGCCTATAACTTCCGTAAACCTTATGGAACGAGCCGGCCGTAAAATAGCTGAATATATCCTTCAAATCATTCCTGATCCTAAAATCCATTTTCATGTTTTCTGTGGTCCCGGCAATAATGGTGGCGACGGATTGGTAGTGGCCCGATTATTAGAACAACAACATAGACCCGTTACGGTATATTTCAGTCACGCTGCAAAAATGAGTGAAGATGCCAGAACTAATCTGGAACGCCTACCACGAAGACGATATCTTCGTCTGGTTGATCTGGACACAACTTTTCCAATGCCCTCCGATGGTATCGTCATAGATGCTCTATTCGGGAGTGGACTAAGCAGACCCTTACAATCCCCCTGGTCCGATCTGGTTCAAAAAATCAATCAATCCGGATTATCAGTGTTTTCTGTAGATATTCCCAGTGGGATGTTTTCCGATGACCTAACAAAAAACACATGTGTTAGGGCAGATTATACATTGACTTTACAAACACCCAAGCTAGCCTATTATCAAAAAGAAAATGCAACTCTCGTAGGAAAACTAGCAGTACTCGATATCGGCTTGTCCCGATCTGCCCTGAATGATCTTGCGGTAGAAAATTTTCTTATTACGCGCGAAGATATTTCGGCGGTGATTCCGGATCGGGCAACTTTTGACCATAAAGGAACCTTTGGCCATGCTCTGCTAATTTGCGGCGGATATGGAAAGGTGGGTGCCGCCATTCTTGCAGCCCGGGCATGTTTGCGAGTGGGTGTAGGCAAATTGACTGTTCACATACCCAAATTGGCTTATCAGGTAATGCAACTGGGAATACCTGAAGCTATGACTGAGATTGATGACCATGACTTTTGGTTTACCGCAGCCAAAGATTTAACCCCCTATCAGACCGTCGGCGTGGGTTGCGGATTAGGAACAAAATTAAGTACAGCCCAGGGATTAAGAGAACTACTGCTTGGTGATCATCCTCCTCTCGTGCTCGATGCCGACGCATTGAACATACTTGCTCAAAACAAATCATGGTTGAATCATCTCAAACCCAATACGATTCTGACTCCTCATCCAGGAGAATATGAACGACTCTTTGGTGCCAGTCCCAATAGTTTTGAAAGGTTGGCGAAACAGCGACAGATTAGTGTGGATTACCAAATTTTTATCGTCTACAAGCAGGCCTTTACTTGTATCACGACTCCTCAGGGTCAAGCCTACTTTAATACAACGGGAAACCCTGGCATGGCAACGGCAGGTTCTGGCGATGTCCTTACCGGTATGATTACCGGAATGCTAGCCCAAGGTCTAACTGCATTAGAAGCATCGACCACTGCTGTTTACCTCCATGGACTGGCCGGAGATTTAGCGGCGGAAAAAGAAGGACAATACGCATTGATTGCCACGGATATTATTGACATGATTGGTACCGCAATCTGTCGAACCAAAGGACAAATTAAATGAAGAAAAAATTAGTGGTCTTAACTGGTGCTGGTATTAGTGCAGAATCTGGATTAAAAACTTTTCGAGATGCAAATGGATTATGGGAAGGTTACGATGTCATGCAGGTAGCATCTATTGATGGGTGGCACCAGAATCCTCAAGCAGTACTTAATTTCTATAACCTTAGGAGGAAACAATTGCTCGAAGTGCAGCCAAATCAGGCCCATTATGATCTCGTATCACTCGAAAAAGAATATGATACAACAATCATCACTCAAAATGTTGATGATCTACATGAACGCGCAGGAAGTAAGCAGGTAATCCATTTACATGGCGAGTTACTAAAAGTTCGTAGCGTTCAAAATTCACATCTTGTCTATACCTGGCACAGGGATCTGTTTTTAGGAGATTCTGCTGAAGATGGTATGCAACTTAGACCACACATTGTATGGTTTGGCGAATTGGTTCCACAAATTGAGGTGGCGATTCCCATTGTTTCTCAAGCGGATATTATTTTAATTGTTGGAACCTCTCTACAAGTGTATCCAGCCGCTTCTCTTTTACAGTATGGTTCACATCATGCAAGATTTATATATGTAGATCCATCACCTAGTGTATCTTATGAATTGAGACAAATAAGAGACATCAAAATCGTAAATAGCAAGGCAACTTCCGGTATTAAAAAAGCCATTGCGCTGATGGAGATCTAAATTGCTTCAAAATCAACATTTCTATCTGGACCATTGAAATTTGGTCTACTATTTGTAATTGAATTACCAACTAACCCGTCAATTACAAAATTCCATTATGTTAAAGTACATTACTCTCATTGCATTTATGTTCCCGTTATGGTCAACTGCTCAGACTGAAAACTTGCTACCCTATGGAAGCAATCTCATCGGTGATCTCCCTTCGCCAAACGACATTGACGTCTATCGGTTTATGGGAAATGCAGGGGACAGAGTCTGGATTAGAGTAGCCGATGCTGCAACTAATCTAGATGCCTCATTTCGCCTGCGCTACGGAACAGAGGTTTTGTACGAAATCAAAGGTTCGGGTGGTGATGTCGAACTTTTCGACTATCTTTTGGCAGATACCGGAATCTATGATCTGGAAATTTTCGATAATAATCATAATGACGCTGGAGCTTACGGCCTTTCTTTACAGAAACTCAATAATCCATCGTATGCAAAGCAGATAAATTGCGGTGATGACATCATGGATTCCGTCAAAACTCAGGTAGGAATAAAAGTCTACCAATTTGCGGTCGAAGAAGGGGATCATGCCTTTGCGCAGATGCGGGCAAAATCCGCTCATTTTGAAGCCAACATGTATCTTTTTAATGAAGATGGAGATCTTTTAAAGAAATCGATCCGAAAGGCCAATCCATATGCCTTGATTGAAGATATCGTAGTGGATCAAAACGAACAATATGCATTATTTGTATTTGATGCCAATGGCAATGACACCAGTACTTTTGGTATAACCTATCAAGATCTCAATGATCCCAGTTGTGGAGTGGCATCGCTAAGTTGTAAAGATCATTATCAGGGAAAAATTCATCAACTGGCAGAAACACATGCTTTCAAAATCAACCTCAACGCTGGAGATGGTTTCGTAGCAAAGGTACTTGCAACTTCCTATCAAATGGAAAGCAGTATATCAGTGTACGACCCAAGCGGTGCACCAATTTTCCAGAAGATCGTTTCTGGAAAGGCCAATGACATTGTGATGCCTTCCGTACCCCTAACTGGAGAATACATTTTGTTAATTAATGATGACCGTGCAAACGATACGAGTACCTACTATCTATCATATAACAAACTGGATATTCAATGTGCTGAGGAACTGGCTTTGTGCCGGGAGCATATTGATAGCTTTAACACCCTTGCGGATCTTAATCTCTACTACTTTTTCACCTCTGCTGAACCTCTGCAATTCGAGGTGAAAGAAATAGATGCTTCTATCGAACCTTATTCGAGTCTCATCTACAACGATACTTACCAAAATGCAAAAGATAACGTAAAACTAAAAATAGTAACTCCAGATATAGGAGGAGGATCCTTGGTTTTTCTTGCCTTGAGTGATAATGGCGGAAATGATCTGGGCCGCTATAGAATACGTCCAGTCATTCAGGCTACTTTTACTCCCACCCCACCAATTGCCATAGCTCGCCAAGGTGTTGAATTCTTTCTTCCGGCAAGTGGAGAATTGATCATCTCGGGAGAAGATCTTGACCAAGGCAGTTATGATGATTGTGAAATCGTGGAGATGATCGTCTCACCAAACCATTTTGATTGCTTTAGTTTAGGAGAGCAAGAGGTTGACTTCACGGTGATTGACAATGAGGGCCTTTCGTCAACCATCAGCTCTTCGGTCATCATATCAAGTGATTTAGCGCTCACCATGGAGACTTGTATGTCACTGCCGGTTGAAGAATACCTGGCCGATGAATGCATTGAGATTAATGGAGAGGCTACAGGAGGTTCAGGAGTTTACCAGTTTGAATGGAGCAACGGCACCACAGGGCTAACGACAAGCATATGTCCGAATGAAGTAAAGGACCTGACTGTAAAACTCACAGACTCCAATGGATGTAAGGATGAGCAGGATCTGTGGATTCCAATTGGAGAAAATGTACTATGTCATCCTAACGGTAAGAAAGTAACTATCTGTCATTATCCTCCGGATAATCCAAATAACCAACAGGAACTTTGTGTCAATATAGCCAGTCTTCCGGAACACTTCGGACATGGTGATATGATGGGGCCTTGTAATGGTCCATGTACAGAATCTGAGGAAGTTTTAGCAAAAACCAAGTCAACTTCTGCGCACCTAATCCAACTACCAGGAATTATTGCCGAACAGGGTGAAACGCTGAGAATGCATCTCGATGAACTGAAAATATCGACTGGAAAAGCTTATCTCGAGCTTGTCAACAGCCTGGGACAATCTTTGTTCAGAAACGAAATCGAATTGGTATCCGATATAATCGGTATTCAATTGCCAGACTCGAAGCAATCCACAGGCTTGTATTACTTATTTGTTCGTCAGGTACATAATGGTCAGGCCAAACAAATTACATTACCAATTATGCTTCAATAAGAAGCATTTTAATATAAAGCATTATATATCAAACTACTAAAGCTTGTATCTAAAGAACCTTTCTAAGGAAGGATGCTGATCTGTTTAGTGACCACTTCCTGACCAATAGCAAAACGAAGATTGTAGATTCCCGGCACTAAATGCCGGGATTCTAATTTAAAGCGATTCAGACCACTTTTTAGTTCGTAGCTGGTCTTTACCAACAGATCTCCAAATTGGTCAATAATCGCAATTTCAGTCGGTTTTTGCTCGGTAGCTTCGATCTCGACAAAGACGAAATTACCTGAAGATGGATTAGGATATACATTAACGGTGGTGAATCCATAACATACTGCCCCACTCATCGTCTCCGAAGTAAGAATAGCAGACTGACCATTCTCGTCAATTCTCACCAATCGAAAGTAGTTCTCAGCATTCAGAGCCCGATACAGGGGTACATCATATTCCGCTTTTTGTGTGTAAGTATTTTTTGCTTCTGCAGATCCTGCCGGGAAAAAATTGTATCCATCGTAACTATATTCTACTACAAATTCATCCAGTCCGAACTCCTGTTCGGTAGACCAGCGTACAGTCGGTTGGCACCGATCATCAAGGACAACTCCAAAATTCAACAAATTCATGGGTTCCAGTTTTGCCGCGTGAAAGGACAAATCGGAGAAAAGACCGATACCCCGAGTACTTGGATCTTGCATTTTTCCAGTTTCATAATAATGGATGGTTACAGAGTCGAGATATTCTTCTCCAAAATGTACCCGGATGTCGCCATTTTCTTCCCCACCAAATGCCGAACCATTGCCAATAGATCCTGAGCCTGATCCAATGGCCACTGCGGTTCTACCGTAAGTCTTGACCGTTGGTTTTTCCGAAATCACTTCCAGTTTTGGAAATATATCCTTGCCATTTCCATAGATAAAAAGACTATCACCCCTCTCCTCTAATGCATCAATATCGGTAATCCGAAAATCCAGATATTGAACGGGTTGGCTGAATCGCAACTTAATGGTAACTGGAGAGAACCCTTCCCCGGCGGCGGGATCAAACATGACTCCCAAGCTTTGATGTTCACCAAAATTGAGTACATCGCGTCCGTCTATATAGGGTGTCAATTGACCGAAACCGGAAAAGGTACCCTTTGCCTCCGTATAAATTTCGATGCCCATAAATACCGGAGATTCCAAAGCTGCACTATCCAAAATTTTAAAAACCTGACCTCTATCACCTGCGTTCCAATCCACATCAGACCATTGAAGTTGATATTTGCTTTCTTGATCTGTCTGCCCAAGCAGCCAATTACATATCAGCATCAGCAAACAGGTAAGCACATAAGTAATAACCAATCTAACCATATGTACGTCTAATCTATAACCTAGTCTGTTAAACATATTACGTATTTTCGCTATGTATAGTATAGCAAATTGTTTGCCAATATGATACGCTATAGAAAAAAAATTAATGTATTTTACTTTAGATTGATCTCAAAAGCTATCATATGCTTGGCTGTAAGTAACTATTAGACGTACAGCATGAATCAATAGATAGAAGGATTTGGGATAAAGAAAGAGTAGTAGTAAATTTGATAGGTTCCGAGAAGTAATGAATATGACAGCAAAACGTCAGCTTGCAGCCATAATGTACTGCGATATTGCCGGTTTTTCAGAAATGATGTATACAGACCCAGCATTAGCAGATGAAATCCGACAAAGACATCATTCTGCGCTCACCGAATCCCACAAAAAATATAATGGGAAGATTATTCAACACTTCGGCGATAGTACATTAAGCATTTTCCGCAGTGCGGCCGAAGCGGTCGAGTGCGCTTATTTTCTTCAATTAGAACTTAGGCAAAACCCGGAAATTCCGATCCGAATAGGTATACATACCGGTGAAATTGTTCAGGACGAGCACGGGGTATATGGCGAAGGACTGAATGTTGCTAGCCGGGTAGAGCGCATGGCTGACGTTGGTTCAATCCTTATCACTGACAAGGTACATGATGATATTCGCTCTCATCCATGGATTTCAACATTGTCATTGGGTGTTCACAAATTGGATGATCTGGATAGGGAAAAGGAACTGTTTGTCGTTACCAATCGTGGTCTTAATGTCCCACCAACACCTAATGAGCGTAGTTCCAAGCCAATTAAACGAAATTCCTTCGATGAAGAGGAATTGGAACCTGACGAGGAAATGCCGTTTTTTGATGGAAAAAAGAAATATGTAGCAGCTATTCTGGCTTTCTTTCTGGGCATTTTCGGAGCTCACCGTTTCTATCTCGGCCAACGTTTCAAAGGATTTCTATATATGATTGCTTTTGGAATCATGATGATCATTTCTGCGGAAGAGCACGCCCCTATTGTACTTTTTATGTTAATTCTGTCAACGATTGATGCTGTCCTTTTGGCGGTAATGCCAAAGTCTGAATTTGATTTTAAATACAACGAAACCTGGAAAAACAAACTACAGACGGGACGGAAAAACCGAAAAAGCAGACGAATTAAATCAAGTTTCAAATTGCTAAAAGAAGCAGTGAACAAATTTGAAGCAAAGCAATATCAGAATGCAATTATCTTGTTTGATCAACTCCTAGATAAAGATAAGCGAAATGCAGTAGCGCATTTTTATTTGGCGTGTTGTTTCAGTATGCTGCGCAACGCAGAAGATGGATTTTACCATCTTGAGGCTGCCGTACAATATCAATTTGATGATCTGGATAGAATAGAACAGGAAGGAGCGCTTAAATTTCTCCGTTCACAAAGTCGTTATCAAGCTTTTAGACATACGTATCTCAAAGTACCTTTAGCCACTTTGCCATCACCTGCCCGTGACCTTCTGCACTCAAAACCCAGACTATCTACCTATGAAAAAATTGAAGCATTGGGAGATCAATTGGCAAAAGGAGAATTAAGTTCTGAAGAATTCGAAGCGGCCAAAGTGAAATTGTTAAATAGTTAAATGCCACCAACCCTGCGAGAGATCCGGGCGTCTTTGTTAGTATGAAGAGCCTTTCTTACTTAATTTTCCTCCCCACATTCCTGGCTACTCTCATATTCAATTCTTGCCAGAAGGAAGAAAATAACAGCCAACAGTTAATGATCCGCCTGAAAACAGGAGAACTGTATACGCTTGATATTTACGAGGGTAAAATTCCTTTTGAAGGATATATAGAAATATCCAAGCAGGCGCAAAACTTCTCAACAAGTGAAATAATCCCATTTGGTATGTACCAATATCGGTCTGAACCCGCATTCAAAGGTAACGATCGAGTGGTGATTTCGGTATTTGGAAGTGCGGGAGCAGGTGATTTTTACAAAACGCTGGAAATAAATATTTCCTTTGAGATCTACTAATCTCCGCTTATCAATTTCCTCACGATGATTATTCTGGGCAATTTACAATGACCTTCCCTACCGTACGTCCAGACCGAAGTGATCGTAAAGCCTCCGGCAAGGCAGCAAAAACAAATGTTTTTCCAATAACCGGTTTAGGGAGATTGATTGATGATATTTTTGCCAGCATTTGATGCATTAAATCTACCTGGTCGTAAAGGTAAATCAAATTAAATCCCATAATAGACCGATTAGTTGTTGGCAAGCTCATGGGATCGATTTTCGGTCTAAAAAGGTACTTTAAACCCATTTTCAAATAATTGGGTCGATCACTATTTGTGGTAAAATTTGCCGCTCCATAGACAATCATTCTTCCCTGCGGAGCTAAGAGATCAAAACCCTCCTTTAAGATCTTGCCACCTATGCATTCCAATATCAAGCTTAAGGATCTATCAGCAATGATTTTGGTGAGATCTTTTTTAAATGAAGGCGTTCTTACAAGTGCATAATCATAACCTTCTCCGAGCATTTTATCCACTTTTTCTTCACTCGCTGTGGTACCAATCGTAGTAGCTCCGACACTTTTAGCCAACCAATTAGCAAAATGGCCTACCCCACCTGCACCACTATGAATCAACACCATTTGATCGGATTTCAGATTACCAAGTTCAAATAAGGCATAATAGGCTGTCAATACCTGTACCAGAAATGCCGCTCCTTCATCAAAAGACCACGCATCCGGAAGCCGTATTATGTATGATTCATCCAGATTAATATGATCAGAATAAGCTCCGAATTTGGTTACTGCCATTACTCTATCTCCGGCTTTAAATCTGGATCCGGGTTTCGTTTTGATCACCGTTCCTGAAACCTCTAATCCGGGAATGAATTTTCCCTCAGGCGTTGCACTATACAACCCCCAGACTGCATACAGATCGGCGAAATTTAAACCAATTGACCTCACTTTAATCTGCGCCTGTCCATCTTCCGGATCTGCTAAGAATTCCTCAGAAATGGATAAGTTGCTAATATTGCCCGGTTTGACCCGATACACTTTTCTAATACTCATACAAACACCCGTGCCGTCTGGCTTTCTTCCAATTCATGCATAATCAGTGTAGCAGCTATAGCCCCAATCAGCGGCCCGACAAAAGGCCCAACGACCGGCACCATAATCAGGATATATAAGACTATCCCAATCCCCACCGCAACTCCTCCATACTGATAGGTATGTTTAAAACTCTCTCTGATTTTCAAATGGTGTATTTCGTTATAGTTATCGATCATCGCAAAACCCAGGAAATAACATTGGGTCAGAAAGATCAGCACAGTCTTCATCATATCCCATCCTAATATCGATAGAGCCGCTTTTATAACTACACTGGCTACAAGTTCCATGACAAAGGTATAGATAGTCACTTTGATCATTCTGATTTGAGCATTGACGAAAATCCCCGGAGTTAAGACAGGTTTAGAGCCATCAAGAATGGCATGTGTACTGAGAGTCATGTGGAAGATCACTAACTCCATCAATATCAAAACCAAGTACTTATAAGCTCCGGCAAAGACAAAATTGTAACCTCCGACCGCCATATCTTTCAGCAAATATGTGGCCTGAACCCCAGCTTGAATGGGATTATCCACATGAAGATGATCCCACCACTGACTAGCCACTCCAAATAAATGCCAGCTGAACAGAGCACCTGCAATCATGAGGGTCACCACCACCAGTTTATGGTTAATGAAACCCCGCCATAATCGGTTCTCCTTAATGAATGCCGGCACATCCAGGAAGGTCAACAACG
>JAGQWV010000773.1 GCA_020437045.1 Saprospiraceae bacterium
ATAAATTCATCGAATTGATACAATGAATAATTATCTCGTGGGTCTTCTTTTGTCACTAGCAGGCTATACTTTAATGCAAGTGGATTATGTGTCAAAATAGAATCGATCGGCTACTGGATTGGTTTTCCGGTGCCCGGTCCGACATCGGGATTTCCTATGCAGCAAACATCTCTATAGTCGTACGATGATTCCGGATTGTTGACCACGGAGGAAATGCAAGATTTTGATTCCGGCCACTTACTGGAGGAATCTAATTATAGTCATGAAAAGGGATTATTGGTTTATTCGCCACTATTTTTATCCTATGAATTTTTTATAGATGTCAACCTTGGGTAATATTTCCAATCAGATTTGTGCATATCCTTATAAATTGATTTGGGCAGCAATTCCAGTTATCCTGGCCTTTGCTTTTTTCGGTATGAACGACTCCATTGATTTGATATTGCATGATACTTATTTGGTCATCGGTATATTTCATGTCGGCGTATCGATATCCTTCTTATTGTTCCTGTTGGGAGGGATTTATTGGCAGCTCAGAAATAGAAATATGACATGCTGGCTGACAGTCCTGCATGTACTTATTACGCTCTTTACGCTAATTCCAACTATGGTTTTGCTTATGGTTTGTGCCAAAGTTCCTTTGATTGCAGATGGATGGTTAATGGTTTTGATCGTCCTGTTTTTTATAGGTATTTTCAGCCAATTTGCACTGGTGTGGAATATATTTCAGAGTAGGGCTAATTTTTGATAAGAGACATCTTTAATTATTTGTAATTCCCTTTTTAGTTGGTAGGAAGAAGCATCAATGGACGGCAATATTTAGATGCTGAAAATTCATTTAAGTCATTTCATGACCTCCTTTTGCCGGAACTAAAGCAGCCATTTCCTCATCAGTAAACAGACGGGATTTGATGACGAAACGAATACCCAGGGGGATTTCCAGGGAAAAACTGGCACCTCTTCCTTTGACGATGTCGACAGTCAATTGAGTATGTTTCCAATATTCAAATTGATCCCTGGACATAAAGAAATCGCATCGATGAATTTCTCCAAGCCAAACATCGTTTTCATTTATCATCAACTCACCTTGAGGAAAACACATTGGTGAGGAACCATCGCAGCAACCCCCACTTTGATGAAACATAAGCGGACCAAACTGATCTCTCAGTTGATCAATGATGTTGCATGCTTCTTGGGTGATCAGGACGCGTTGTACCATTTCTATTATTTAGATAGTTGATGTACCGGCGCTCATTAGCCGGTACATCAACGCTATTATTTAAATCCGGATTAAAAGAAACCTACTCGTTTTTTATCATAGGATATAAGCATGTTTTTTGTTTGTCGATAGTGGTTTAGCATCATTTTATGCGTCTCTCTACCAATACCTGATTTTTTATATCCTCCGAAAGGTGCATGGGCTGGATAAGCATGGTAGCAGTTTACCCAGACTCGTCCGGCTTTCACGGCCCGGGATATTTGATATGCCTGGTGCATATCCCGCGTCCAAACTCCAGCACCTAAACCGTAAAGGGTATCATTCGCTATCTCGATAGCTTCAGCCTCATCTTTAAACGTGGTGACACATACCACCGGGCCGAATATTTCTTCTTGAAAAACCCGCATTTTATTGTGGCCTTTTAGTATGGTTGGTTGAATGTAATATCCTCCTTCCAGGCCTTCGTTATAGGCGGAATCACCACCGGTCAACACATCACATCCTTCTTCTTTTCCAATGTTGATATAGTTAAGAATCTTTTCATATTGATCAGAAGAAGCCTGGGCGCCCATCATAGTATCTGGGTCAAGGGGATGACCAATCTGAATAGCTTTTGTGCGCTCAATGACTCTTTCGATGAAGGCATCGTAGATGTTTTCTTGTACCAGGATCCGCGACGGACAAGTGCAGACTTCTCCCTGGTTAAAGGCAAACATTACCGCCCCTTCAAGGCATTTATCAAAAAACTCATCATCAGCATCCATGATGCTTTCAAAGAAGATATTAGGAGACTTTCCCCCTAGCTCCAGGGTCACCGGAATGATATTTTTCGAAGCATATTGCATGATTAGTTGGCCGGTAGTGGTTTCGCCGGTGAAGGCAACTTTATTGATTCTGGGGTTGGAGGCTAATGGTTTACCCGCTTCCAGTCCAAATCCATTGACGACGTTGAGAACTCCGGCCGGTAAAATATCCTGAATCAACTCCACTAAAATCAGAATACCCACTGGTGTTTGTTCCGCTGGTTTGAGTACGACACAGTTGCCTGCCGCAAGTGCCGGTGCAATCTTCCAGGCGGCCATTAACAAAGGAAAGTTCCAGGGTATTATTTGGCCAACGACACCGAGCGGTTCGGGTACATTCATCGATACAGTCAGGGCATCCAATTCGCTCACACTACCTTCCTCTGCTCTGATTACCCCGGCAAAATATCGAAAATGGTCTATTGCCAGTGGCAAGTCAGCTCCCTTTGTTTCCCTGATTGGTTTTCCATTGTCCCAGGTTTCAACACGGGCTAAAGCATCCTGATTGGCTTCCATGACATCGGCAATTTTCAGGAGGAGATTGCTACGGGTAGACGCCGATGAAGCGTTCCATGATACTGCCGCTTCCCAGGCGGCATCGAGCGCTAATTCAATATCTTCTTCTGTGGATCGGGCGATTTTAGTAAATACCTGTCCGTCTACCGGGGAGATATTTTCAAAATACTGTCCACGTACCGGTGCTACCCATTTACCACCGATAAAGTTGTCATAATGATTTTTAAAGGCTGGCTTTTCGATTACATTGCTGTCTCTGGTTGCTACATTGCTCATACTTCTACGTTTTAAAATTTTTAATATGAATTAATAGATCAAATAATGTTCTGCAATACATCATTATTCAAAATTATATTGGTTTATAATTCCAAAACAGCCGAATCCTATTAAAAAGATGAACAATCCTTGCAATCTGACACGATTCTCGAATTTGCACTGGATTAGATTTTGACTCTTTCGTTTATTTTATGCATCTTTCAAGTAATTGCCATTGTCCAACTATTGATTGAGGTATGACCTTTATGGATTCGATAGCGAAAAATCGAAGACTGGAGACGCTCGTGGAGAATCAAACATCCTACGCGCTGACGAGTGCCGAGATGCACATTTTCGAAACCCATCAGGTTGCGGAAAGCGTACTGTTGCGATTCTCCGAACCAGTACTTGCCAGTATGTTAGAAGGTAAGAAGGTGATGCATCTGAAAGACACGACAGCTTTTGATTTCTTACCAGGTGAATCATTGGTTTTACCTTCCGACGAATTGATGTGTATTGATTTTCCGGAAGCACATATGGATAACCCTACGCGTTGTCTGGCGATGACTATCGCTGATGATAAGATCATGGATACCGTTGATTTTCTCAACACCAGCCGGGAGAAGATTGATGGACAATGGAGTTTTACCGATTACAATTTTCATTTCACCAACGATCTGGCTATACAGCAGATTATTCACCGGTTATTGTTTCTATTTACCGAAAACCATCCTTCGAAAGATGTCTTTGCAGACTTTATGCTGCGAGAGTTAATCATTCGCATCCTCCAGACGGAAACAAGAAGGATTTACACGGAAAAGACCATTCAACTGAGTAGCTCGCATCGGCTGGCATTTATCATCGACTATATTCGCAAAAACCTTGATCAGAAACTTACCGTAAAAGAATTAAGTGATAAGGTATACATGAGTGAATCCAATTTTCACCGTGTTTTCAAGAATGAACTCAATATATCACCCATCGATTTTATCAATAACGAACGGATTAAATTGGCTACCAGTCTTTTGCAGAATCCACGTATGAAAATCAAAGATGTGTATTTGGAATGTGGATTTAACAGCCTTTCCTATTTCAACCGGATGTTTAAACGTC
>JAGQWV010000774.1 GCA_020437045.1 Saprospiraceae bacterium
ATATATGTCCTGACGGAACACTAGGTCTTTAGCTGTGAAAACTAATAAACCTCAATACTTTTTTGACTTTAGGTGAAAATTTACAAAGAGTATTTATTTTCTTTAATAAGATGTCTGGCAATGATGCGTCGTTTGTCCTTGACGTTTACCGCAGGATATGCCGTAAATCTCTTTACACCTAATAAAAATGTTTTTAATAAGTCACCCGAGGAAAAAGAACATAGAGCATCGGAGGCGTTCTTTGCCAATCGTGCATTGAGGTCGTAGAAGAAGACTTCTAAAATGGCATCATATACGTCCGGCAACTTATATCGATCGGTAGCATTTAGTTTTTGTAGTCGAAGCAAAAGTGATTCCGCCATGAAAACATCGATGAGCAGATCTGCTCCATTCATTAAAATTTCCTGTTCATTTTTAAGATCCAACGTGCCATCCATTTGTTGTTTGGCCGCAGCACCCAATACCATCAACGCCAGCTTCTTATAATCACCCAGCGCTTTCACTTCTTGCGCAAATTTACCCTCTGGCTTGCTCATGGAAGGCATGCGGGTTAATTCTTTTTGCACCTCCCAGGCCGGACCAACCATATCGATCGTACCATTCATCACTCTCTTTAGTAACATATTGACCATCAACATTCGGTTGATTTCATTGGTGCCTTCATAAATTCGATTGATCCGTTGATCTCGATATGCTTGTGCTGGGGGATACTCTTCAGAAAAGCCATAACCTCCATAGATCTGCACGGCTTCATCAACCACAAAATCGAGGTATTCCGAACCAGCCACTTTTAGACAAGCACACTCTATGGCATATTCTTCTGCAGCTTTCAGAAGAGCCTGCTCAATAGTGTCACCTTTTTCTAATAACGCATGCTTTTGCTGTTGTAATAGATTGGACACCCGGTAGACGGCACTTTCCAGGGTAAAGACCTGGATCGCTTGCTGGGCCAGTTTGTGTTGAATAGCTCCGAAGTAACTAATCGGATGCTTGAATTGTACTCGTTCATTGGCATATTTAATGCTGATATCCGCAGCCTGTTTGGCACCTCCCATGGCCATATTGCCCAATTTAAAACGGCCGATATTCAATGCATTGAAGGCAATTAAATGTCCTTTTCCAATTGTGCCAAGTACATTTTCAACCGGCACCTTTACTTTGTCGAAGAAGACCTGCCGGGTAGAAGAACCTTTAATGCCCATTTTCTTTTCTTCAGCCCCCAAGGTAAGCCCAGGGGAATCGACCTCGACCAGAAAACCTGTAAATTTATCACCGTCTACCTGGGCAAACACGATCATAAGATCGGCAAATCCGGCATTGGATATCCACATTTTTTGTCCACTAATCAGATAGTGTTTTCCATCTTCGCTCAAATCGGCTCTGGTCTTGGCACTTAAAGCATCTGATCCCGAACCAGGTTCAGTCAGGCAATAAGAGGCTTTCCATGCACCACTAGATAATTTGGGTAAGTATTCCTGTTTCTGAGCCTCGGTACCAAAATACAGAATGGGTAACATGCCAATGCCGGTGTGAGC
The DNA here is from genome assembly GCA_020437045.1 of Saprospiraceae bacterium. Classification (GTDB taxonomy): domain Bacteria; phylum Bacteroidota; class Bacteroidia; order Chitinophagales; family Saprospiraceae; genus JABDMH01. Next base: position 1,536 of record JAGQWV010000774.1, read on the forward strand.
GGCAAATGTGGTATTGAATGAACCACCTCCTCTACCGATCTCCTCACTAATAATCGTATTGGTATTGGTGTCTAAGCCCATGCCGCCATATTGCTCGGGAATATGAGCTCCCAGAAGGCCCAATTCACCGGCTTTATCCATCAAGCTCACTTGTTCCTCAAGTATATGGCCCCTCACTTTAGTTTCTGAATTAACAAAATCACGAGTCATCTGCCTTACCATTTCCTGCTCTTCATTTGTTTCCTCGGGCATAAATACAGATTGGGGATCTGTGGATGAGATCAAAAATGCTCCTCCACGTTTAATTTCAGAATCAATGGTATTTTCCATATTTATTGACTTAATGTTAGAATTTTGGTAATCTCAGAATGCTCTGCTTATAGTTCCAAATATAGGTATATTGGTACTAGGTAATTGAATAAATTTATTAAAAATTGACTTAAAGTCAATAAATTTACTGTGTTTTTGGAAGCAAGAGCGTATTTTTTAACCTGGTAGCACCAAAGTAGCCCAACGCTCAGTTGAGATATTACCGTCTTTATCTGCAGAAACCATTCAAATGAATCTCTATGAAGACGATAAAGAATCTTGCTATCCTCCTGATGCTAAGTTTGTTGTACACCTCTTGTTTAAAAGACAAATGTATTGAAACCCGCACCTTCATCCGTTGGGATCCTGTCTATAGAACTCAGGCTCAATTAAATGAACCAACTGCTCTGGAATCGCCTCGACCACTTGAACATCCTGGAATCATCTACTTTTATCAGAATTATATACTCATCAATGAATATCAAACGGGAATTCATGTAATTGACAACCAAGATCCGCGTAACCCTCTCAACCTGGCTTTCCTCGCGATAGACGGAAATGAACACTTCGCTATAGTCAGTAATCAACTGCAAGCAAACAAATACCATGACCTGTTAACTATCGATATATCAGATGTTACTAAACCACTGGAAAAATCAAGAATTCGAAACATTTTTGGCGATGTTTGGGAGGATCAGAGCCGTGGATTTCTCGTCGGACATCGACGTAGTCTCGAAACCATGACCCTTGATTGTTCAGATCCAAATTTTAATAGTCTCCGATGGTCAGACGGAGGTGGTGGATTCTGGGCAGCGGTAGACTTTGGGCGCACCCTAGAATTTTTACCCGCGAATGCCTCGGGTGATCAGGGAAGCGGACAACCAGGAATTGGTGGTTCGACAGCCAGATTTACCATCACCGCCAACCATCTGTATATCGTATCTGATTGGGAGTTGAAGGTGCTCGACTTAGCAAACCCTTCCACTCCGGTACTGCAAAACACAGTGAACCTTGGTTGGGGAATCGAAACGATCTATCCGTGTAAGGATAAATTATTTATTGGTTCCAGTGCCGGCATGCATATTTTTGATATAAGCAATCCTGCTGTTCCGGCGTTCTTGGCAATGTTTGAACATGCCCGTGCTTGTGATCCGGTCGTGGCGGATGACCAAACCGCTTATGTCACTTTACATGACGGAACGGATTGTGAAGGCTTTGCCAATCAATTAGATGTGATCGCGGTAGATAATATTTTGACACCACGTCTCATCAATACCCACGCTATGAAAAATCCCCATGGATTGGCTCTGGCGGGTGATTATCTTTTCGTCTGTGAGGGGCAATATGGTCTGAAGGTCTTTGATGTCAGCAATCGGGAAAATCTCCGTGAAATTGATTTTTATAAAGACATGCCATCCACAGATGTCATAGCACTTTCTAATGAGACTTTACTAGTCATTGGAGATAAAGGCTTTAAACAGTATGATATCAGCGATATACATAATCTGAAGCTTCTTAGTGAAATTCCGGTCGTTGGATCATAAAAAGGGAATACCATGAAAAAAATACAACTTCTTTCTTTGATCTTATTTGGTATCCTTAATACTGCTTTCTCTCAGAAATCAGAGGACAATAATCTGCATTTGCTATTGTACAAGGGGATGACTTTGGAAGGAAAAATGATTGAACTGGTACCGGGTGAATATGTGGTCATTCTTACGACAGATGGCCATGAAATTAAGGTGCCAGATCGAAAAATCAAGCGATATTATTATTCGCAAGATGATCAGGATCTAAGAACGGAAATGACACCCGGACATGGCGCTTATCATTTTAAAGAGAGCGGCTTTTACCAGTATTCAACTTTAGGTGTAATTATGAATACTGTAAGTAACGCCGAGGGTGGAACAGTGGGTTTTGAAATGTCTATTTCCGCAGGACATCAGTGGAGTAGGTGGGTAGGTGCCGGATTGGGCGCCGGAGTAGACTTTTACCGCAGCGGAGCTTCCGAGATGAGTTTTCCGCTTTTTGCAGAAGTGAGGGGTTATTTTTTCTCCCGGCCATCAACGCCCTATTATTTGGTACGCAGTGGTTATGGTTTCGCATCCGCAAATGAGTCACGCATCAATGCCGCCAAGGGAGGGTGGATGTTTAATCCAGCAGTGGGATGGAGATTGGGAGACGGAAGAGGATTAAAAATGACGTTGGATGTTGGTCTGCATTTTCAGCATGCCGGATTTGATTACAGCCAGGGAGAGGAGCAGTCTGATGTAGACATTGTATATAAGCGGCTAAGTATGCGGTTAGGATTTTTATTCTAGAATTGTTTTTAATATGGAATATTTAAAACGTTTAAATAGGATGAAGACGAGGAGTTTATTAAACCTTAGAAGGTCTGAGCGTCTGATATGGACGATTCATCTATTCGGCTTACTTTGTGTAGGAGGGTGTAGTCAATCGGAAACTCCAATGCAGGAAAACGCACCGGAATGGCTGGTATTTGGTAGATTTTATGGCCATTGTCAAG
>JAGQWV010000775.1 GCA_020437045.1 Saprospiraceae bacterium
GGTCTATGTTTCTTTGGTGTTTGGCCTTTTTCTGGGCTGGCTAATACTCAATGATGGAAATCTATTGCTGGGTTTCCTGGACACCCTTTACGCGATGGTCGATGTCTTTACCGATCCCGGTAATACCCGGACAATTATGTTTAGTGCTTTAATTGGTGGGGTGATCTTGTTTATCCAGCGATCGGGAGGAGTGGAAGGATTCATGCGTTGGATTAACATTAAATTGGAAAGATTAGACCAGAAGGGCGGGAGAGGAAAGAAAGTGTATGTGCAATTGATGGCCTGGATGACAGGAGTCATTATTTTCATAGAGTCCAGTATTTCTCCCCTGGTCATTGGATCATTATTTCGACCCATCTTTGATAAACTGAGAATTTCACGGGAAAAACTAGCATATATTGCCGATTCAAGTAGTGCACCAACCTGTATTCTCATTCCTTTTAATGGCTGGGGAGCTTTGATCATGGGGCTTCTTTTGGCCCAGGGTTTTCACAACCCTTTTCAGGTGATGATGGAATCGATTCTCTTCAACTTTTATCCGACCCTCACTCTGGCCGGTGTATTATTAGTCATATTATTTGATCTGGATCTACCTGCTATGAAGAAAGCAGAAAAGAGGACACAAGATGGTGAATTACTCTGGCCAAATGCCCAGCCCATGGTATCGGAAGAAATCACGGAAGTGCTACCGAAGGAAGGCGTCGAACCAAAAGTCATCAACATGATGATTCCGTTGGCGGTAATGGTAGGTATGATGCCCACGATGTTAATTTATACCGGTTGGTCGCAGGCACTGATTGATTATCCTGAGGGTAGCTGGTTTGATAAAGCCTTTCATGCTTTGGGTCAGGGATCCGGTTCGACGGCCGTTTTGGTGGGTGTGGTAGTCGCTATATTAGCAAGTATGGTTCTTTATGCTGTTCAAGGTATTTTCAATTTAAAAGAAAACGTAGACATTGTCCTAAAAGGAATTTCCGGTTTAATGCCCATCGCTCTTTTATTATTATTTGCTTTTGCTATTGGAACCGTTTGCAAAGAGCTGCAGACCGGCCAATATTTGGCTGGTATTGCCAAACAATGGTTATCTCCGGCACTGGTACCTTTTTTAATTTTTCTGATGAGTAGCTTTATTGCCTTTTCAACAGGGACTTCCTGGGGCACTTTTGCAATCATGATTGCTATCGCCGTACCGATGGCAAGGCAAATGGAAGTCAATGAAATCATGGCAGTGGCTGCAGCTCTTGGTGGTGGTATTTTTGGTGATCACTGTTCGCCAATTAGCGATACGACTATTTTGTCATCTATGGCTGCTGCCACCGATCATATTGATCATGTAAAGACCCAGATGCCTTATGCTCTGATCGTCGGAGCAATTACCGCTTTGCTATATCTGATACTCGGACACATCATGCACTAATATCCAAAATGGGAATGTACTTACCAATGGTTGGGAAGTTCTTCCAAAGCCTGGATCGTATAGTCCGGTCTGATATCGGTTTGATTTTGCTGTTTTTTGGGATTGTACCAGCAAGTCCTGATACCATAGTCATAGCCACCTTTTATATCCGAGGAAAGACTGTCTCCGATGATCATTACCTCATCCTTTTCCGGTTTCGCCATTAGGTCAAAGGTGTGATCGAAAAATGCCGACGCCGGTTTGTTAGCTCCGATTTCTTCCGAAATGACGATATGCTGAAAGTAGGATCGAAAGCCTGATCGTTCGATCCTGGGATGTTGTACCTCGGCAAAACCATTGGTCACCAAGACCAACTTAAAATGTTTTCGACTTTGATCCAGGAGATTTCTTGCACCATCGATCTCGATAACCTGTTCTGATAACCGGTCCAGATACTTCCGGTTCATTAGTTCAGCATCAACGTTTAGATGATTTTCACTTACAAAAAGTTCGAACCGTTGTTTTTTCAGGGTAGGGATATCGATCTCTCCACGCTCGAATCTACTCCAGCATTGATGATTTATCTGATGATATGAAAACTTAAGATCTTTTTGACCATCAAGATCGAGTTCTGTTAAGGTGTCTGACAACGCTTGATCAGCTGCACCATCGAAATCCAACAGGGTATTGTCAAGATCGAAAAGTATCCACTGAAGAGCCATCGAAATGTCAGTTTAGTTTTAAGAAGACAAATGTAAATAAATGATGTGAGCAGACATTTACTGGTTGTATTTACGACGCTTTGACATTCGGTGTATTTTGGTTGATGCGTCCATCTCGAGGTAACAAAACGTGTACTAAAGCCGTTTTACAAGCAATAGTATTCCACCTTAGCCATCTATCTCGAAATTGCTGTTTTGTTGTCCGTTGTCGTAATCATTATTTAATCAAGATGTCAACCGGACTTCTAAATATTAATACTATTTTTAATGTTTAATTCAAAAAAAGAAATAAAGTTTTGCTTTGGAGTGCAGCGATAAATGGATTTAAGCAGTATATGGTTCTGGAGAGAAATATGTCTGCTCACTCGGTTGATGCATATCTGTCTGATATTCAGAAACTTGCAGATTTTTTAATTGAAGATTTTCCAGAAATCCTGCCGAATCAGGTAGAACTAAAACACCTTGAACTCTTCCTCGGATTTCTGCATGACCTGGGATTGGGAGCACGTACCCAGGCCCGGATTCTTTCTGGATTACGTTCTTTCTTCCGGTATCTAATTCTGGAAGATGACATTCAAATTGATCCTACTGACTTGATAGAGGGTCCAAAGATTGGCCGGAAAATGCCAGAGGTTCTGGCCTATGAAGAGATTGAAAAGGTTTTGTCCATGATTGACCTGAGCCACCCTCAGGGCACTAGAAACCGGGCAATTTTGGAAACCTTATATGCCTGTGGATTGCGGGTGAGCGAACTTGTGAATTTGCAGATTTCGAACCTGTTTTTGGATATCGGATTCGTAAAAGTGATCGGCAAAAACAATAAAGAAAGGATTGTCCCCATTGGACAATCGGCTGTGAAATATATCAAACAATATGTGGATCATGATCGCTCCAAACAGAACAACATTGATCCGGTTGTATTCGATTTTGTCTTCTTAAACCGGAGAGGCAAACCCCTCAGCAGGGTGATGGTCTTTAATATCGTGAAAGAATCGATCAAAAACGCCGGCATTAATAAATCGGTGAGCCCTCATACATTCCGCCATTCCTTTGCGACTCATCTTGTTGAGGGAGGTGCAGATCTCCGGGCAGTGCAGGAAATGCTCGGCCATGAATCCATCGTTACGACCGAGATCTATACCCATCTGGATATAAATTACCTCCGAGAGACGATTATGAGTTTTCATCCGCTAAATAATTCATAGTTGATATTTCTCAAGGAAAGCTTAAATACCTTCCTTACCAATCCGATATCGCCAAGTAATGAATAAATTTGCACCATGCAGAGATATTTGCCTGGACTGGGATTGCTCTTGATCTTCTTCTGGGGATGTGCCAGCAAGGCTACTCCTCCCGGAGGACCCAAAGACGAGACACCTCCAAGGATCATCATCGACAAATCTACACCCAATTATCAGCTGCATTTTGATCAAAAATCAATCATCATCACGCTTGATGAGTGGGTCGAACTTGAAGATGCTCAAAATCAAGTTTTGATTTCGCCACCTTTGGAAAAGAGACCAGACATTCGAATTAAAAAGAGGTCTGTCGTCTTTACGTTTCACGATGATGAAAAACTTCGTGAAAACGCCACATACTCCATAAATTTTGGCGAGTCAATTCATGACATAACTGAAAAGAATGTGCTCAAGAATTTCATTTTTGTTTTTTCTACCGGCGATGTCTTAGATTCTTTGAAAGTTGAAGGTCAAATCAAGGATGCCTTTA
>JAGQWV010000776.1 GCA_020437045.1 Saprospiraceae bacterium
AGACACTGATTTACTTACTAGAGAGCAATCGTTTGGAAATAGCCAACGAAATCTTATTGACGAATCCTTTCCTTATGTCGCAACATAATGAGCAGGCACTCTTTTATTATTATTTGGCAGTCGCTCAGATGTTGGATGAGAGGGGCTGGCCAAATTATAAACAAGCCGAGAAAAGTCTCAATCGTGCATCGACGGAAATGCAGCGTTCCTATATGCCGGATTATGGTTTTTTTTCTGATCTGGAAAATGCACGGGGATATTTATCGGTAACTGCCCGGGGCTTAAGCACCGACGAAAAAAAGGACTTTGTTTGTATTGTGCGATATGAATTTATAAGCATGGCCATTAATCATTTTCGGGAAGCACTGATTTACAATCCTGATAATGAGATTGCTCAGCAAAACCTGGATACACTGCTTCATAAATTAAATATGAGAGGCTTACCCATCCCACCATATCCCTATGTGCAAAATCAAATATCTGGTTTAGCCATTGCCTTTGATTCACTTAATATTGATTCACTACACAATACGGCAAATTTGCCTGTATTGGATTATACATTATTGCCCAATAATTATCAATTAATACTCAGTGAATTGTCGCAGTACGATGAAATTATTCTATGTCTTGATTTAAGTGGGTCTATGGACGATCCGGTGGGATGGGGACCGGAGACATCTAAATTTGTGGTGGCTCAACAATTGGCATTATTCATTTGTCTGCAGATGCGAGCCAACGTTTTTATCGGTGCAATATCTGTCGGTCAGCAATGTGATGAAGAGAGTGCGGTACTCAATTATCCTATTGCCAGTGTTAGTAGGCAGGAACTAATGATGCAGGTGGATGCCATACGACCCTATGGCCCAACGCCACTAAATAAACGCTTGCGAATGACCAAGAGTATGTTTTCCCTTCGTACCAATAAAAAGTTGGTTTTCCTTTTAAGCGATGGTATGGATACTTGTCATGAAATCAATGAACTATGTAATACTGCAGCTATGTTGGCGGCTAATGGCATAGATCTCTCAGTCTTTTCATTTATTTATGAAACACTGGATCCAGAATCAAGAACTGCATATTCAGTGTACAATTGTATGACCAACCCTTCCGAAGGAAAGATTTATAAAATAACGGCAGATGGAGGATTAAAGGACAAAATTGATTACGAACCTATCAGTACGAACATACTGAGACTTCCCACAATGGATACTTCCGAACTCTGGGCAAATAATAAAGGTTTATTTCAGTTTCCGATTGATGGCGTTATTCCTCCGGTTGAACAAATAATCGATTTCGAAAAGGAAAAGGAGATTAACAATCCTGAACGACGTAACTGATACCATTCGAAAAAATTAAATCTAAAGGGCGCAGGATCACTTTCCTCGGTGAAAAAATTTAATTTAATACGTACCACACGCTAGCGATGATGGAAATGATCTTTCAGATACCAGAGAATAGCAGCCAGTAGGATATTCTTGATAAAATGAAGTAATTCAGTGAGTTGTTCTATCCCGCTGTTTTTGGACCAGAAGCGATGGATGATGACACTGGATACTACTAAAAAACCACATAATGCATAAAATGCATAATCCCAATATTTCTCCGTAAACAACATGATGCTGGCAGCAAGAAGAAGGGCTCCACTCATTTTAACCGCAATATCGGCATTTAGCAGATCTGCATCTACCGAATATTTAATCATGATTTTGGGAAACAGAAAATGAAGGATGCCCATTATACCAAAGCTAATCGCAATAATATATAGTAATGTGTCATCAGTAATCATCAGACAAATCTAATTGAATAAGTACACACGAATGTGACCTTAGTCCCATAAAGATTTATGGTAAAAATTCAAGGTTGTCTTAGAATTAAAAAAGAGAAGTCGCTGCCAAGTGATTTCAGGGACTTCTCTTTAGATTATTGAGATTAAATTGGAAGAATGCTCGATGTTTTCTTTCATCTCGCTTCACCAATTTATTTTTACGATGCTAGCTCCATAATCGATCCCAGGACCTTTCAATATCCCACTCTTTAGTAGGTTCAAAATAGCCACTGTTTTCAGGATCCAGATGCTGTTTGACGACTTCTTCATTAAGTTCTATGCCAAGTCCGGGGGTGTCTGGTACCGGTGCAAAACCTTTTTCGATCAATGCATGGTCACTGGTGACCAAGTCTTCCCAGTAATCTAGATCGACCGAGTGGTGCTCCAAAGCTAAAAAGTTTTGCGTGGCTGCAGCACAATGCACATTGGCCATAAATGAGACCGGTGTGCCGGCAAAATGTTGCGCCATAGATACTCCTCGTTCCTCCGCATAATCACCGATTTTCTTGGTCTCCAGTAATCCACCGGAAGTGGCCAGGTCTGGATGCACTATATCTACTGCACGAGCATCAATGAGCTTAATAAATTCTTCTTTAAGATAAATGTCTTCACCCGTGGACGTTGGTGTTTCGATGGCGTCACTGATCGTTTTCCATTGTTCGGTATACTTCCATGGAATAAGGTCTTCCAACCAGGCAAGCCGGTATTTTTCTACAGCTCTGCCTAATCTTATCGCATTGTTGTGATCAAAGTGACCATAGTGATCAGAAGCCAGTGGAATTTGATATCCGATTTTGCTTCGCACCTTATCCACTCGTTCGAGCATAAAATCGAGAGCTTTGTCTGTGATCTGTACCTGTGTCATCTGATGAGTAGCTCCATAGCTTACCGGATCATTCGTCCATTGTCGATCGACTTCCCAAAAATTACTGTTCGTTACACTCGACGGATCTTTTCTGTAAGCGAGTTCGACACCAAAATCCATTTTCAAAAAAGTAAATCCTTCTTCATCCATTCGCTTACTAACCCGGGCGGCAAAATCTGCATCATCCCGTCCCATTGGAGTATCTGCGTATAAACGGACTTTGTCCCGGAACTTACCTCCCAGTAGCTGATATGCGGGTACATTGTAAGCTTTCCCGGCCAAATCCCATAGAGCCATCTCGACCGCACAAACACCTCCACCTTGACGTCCATGATACCCAAATTGTTTGATTCGCTTAAATATCAGATCAACACTACAAGGATTCATTCCCATGATTCGGCTCTTAAGAAACATGGCATAACGGTATGATCCCTGATCCCTCACTTCGCCCAGTCCATAGATTCCCTGATTGGTGTCAATCCGAATGACGGGACAACGGGCATGTCCATTCATCACAACCGCATAGCGCATATCCGTAATTTTCAGATCACTGGGAGAAGAAAACCGATTTACTTTGGATGTTGAATGCGCCAGTGTATCCTCAATAGGACTAAACATAAACGCTCCAAGCGACAGTCCACCCAAACCAGCTGCCTTTTTAAAGAAACCCCTTCGGCCATTTTCTTTTGGTGTTTCTGGTTCTGGTTTATCGACGATACCGAGTTTTTGTAATAATTTATCTGATGGCGTAAGCATACTTCAGTAATGTTTTAAGATTTAGCAAATAGATTAGTTCAGTAATTTAAGAAAATGTTTTAGATATGGATCCGGTTGGAGCGGCCTTTTCGGCTCAAGAAATTCATGAGGAGGGCATATAGCCCAAACAATAATCTTCTTATGATTTTATAGTTGTAGTCAGATTTATAAATATCCCCTTTAAATGAGTGACTGGGTGTAGTGAAAGCGTTGAACAATTACCACTGAAGCTAAGAGATAATTATGACCTCTCGAAGAAAAAAAATTTTTATTCTTTTCCCCAAAAGACAATGATCCCCTTCTTATTTCCATTAAGGATATCGGTAATCCCATCCCCATTAATATCTGTTGCTACCACATGAATACCGATGCCAGAATCATCATCAATGTCGTGTCGGATCCATTTCGGTTGATTGTTCTGATCATGTGTTAATTCAAACCAATAAATGACGGCGGGTTCCTTACCACCGGGGTCTTTTCCCTGATGTGCATAAAATCTTTTTCCAGTGACAAAATCTGGATTTCCGTCATGGTTTATATCCAGAAAAGCAACTCCGTGTGTTTGAGAAAAGCTGGTATCGATCAAATGGCTGCGAAAAAGTGATCGGCCATTTTCCTGGTATTGTTCATGCCACCAAATACCATAAGCATGAGCAGATGCTGATAGTACATCCTGATCGCCATCTTTGTCAAAGTCATAGGCATACATCTGCGAACAGGGTTCACCCAGATCCGCTTTGTGAAATATCCACGGAAAGGCATTGAGATTAGCAGGTACCTCCCACCATCCTTCCCGGACGATGATATCCTTAATGCCATCACCATTGATGTCGCCCCACCCCAGTCCATGGGAGAATTGCCGGGTACCCTCTTCCTGCGGTAGGCCAATAGCTTTGCCTGTCCATTGGGTATCGCCAACTTTGACCGGCGGTCGATACCACATCATTTCATCACGTTTCATGTTACCAAAAACCAGTTCTAGACGGCCATCTCCATCCAGATCTACCGTCATCGGTGATTCATTGGCGGCAATGGAGTCGATTAGATACTCTTTCCAGTGAATCTCTGCACCTCTTGGGTTTTCATACCAATACACACCTGCTCCGGGAAAATCAAAGCAGATATAATCATCCCATCCGTCTTGATTTACATCCATGGTAAAATCGAGAAAACTATGACTATATCCTTTGGTATAATCGAATTTTTCCGGTGTCCGGATTTCATGTGGTTGCCAATCAGGTGCCTCAAACCAATAATGACCAGCCAGAATATCGAGGTCTCCATCCTGATCAACGTCCGCCACATTGGCTCCTTCCGAAATAAATTCCGGATAGATAATCTGTTTTTTAAAAGTAATCGTCCCATCCTGGGCTAGGATAGATCCATTAAAAATGGTTACCAGCAAAAGAAGGACGGGGCAGTATTTCGTTAAAATGTTGCAGGTCATATTTATTGAATAGTTCTTATGGTCTTAAAATTAGATGTTACCGTATATTTTAACCAACAATTTTTAATGTAAGTTCTTCCCTTTTTGAATTAAGATTTTAAATTTCTGCTTATGAACCTTTTAAAGTCAGCAAATAGGCCAATAAATTTTTAAAGTCTTCTTCCGGGATGGTTTCTCGAAAATGATCGGGCATCAGGGTATAAGGCGACTTCTTTTGTTCGATGATATCAGCTTTGTTGATGGAAAATTCTTGACCTTGCTGATTGGCAAAAACCAGTGTTTCTCCTTCTTCTCTTCGTAGTAGACCGGATCGGATATCACCACCTTTTAATTTTATGGTATAGGTGACAAATGCCTGGGAAATATTTCGATTCGGATCGAGAATTTTTTCACTGAGAGCCCGGGCGCCCCATGTACCTACTGAACTTAGTTGTGGACCAATATTTCCTCCACTGCCATTGACTTCATGGCAAATGCCACAGAAAACGGTAAAAAGCGCCTGACCTTTTTCAGGTGAGTAGGCCGTTTCGGAATAATTGCGTAGCCGCTGATTGATCAAATTATCGATCTCAGCTGCAGGTACGGAGAAATTTTCTCCAAGTTTTTCCAATGATTTTTGTTGTCGATTATTTATGCTGGTAAGCAAACGTTCTTGCACCTGGGGTTCGAGTAGAAGCCTGGGATTAATTTGGTTTTTTTCGGCATTCTGGAGAAGGAAATCGATCCCCTGCACATCTTTTCCAATATTCATCACCACTTCCTTCTGCGCTTGATAGGGAATCGAAGGAAGATATTCCAAGATGTTATTGCGTGCAGCATGGTCATTCGATTCACTCAGGGACACCGTCAGAAGCTCGGTCAATTTAAGAGGGGGATTGTTTTTCAGTATTCTTTCCAGATAAGGTAAAGACTGAGATGGATGTAATTTAAGTAGGGTCTTCGCGGCGGCATCACGTGCAAATACATCAGGTATGTCAGACTGCAGAATTTCGTCTAATGCCGTCGTCAGCTTTTCAATTTTATAATCACGAACCATTTGGGCCGCAAAGACTTGCCGTTCGACTACTTGTTCAGGGCTCACCGATGGTATATCAAGGACGGCCGGACTGATATTGCCGATCGCTACAAATTCTCCCCAACCATTGCTTCCATCAACCATCAATAAATGCACCTTTTGATTTATGTATTGACCGGCATCCCATGCTATCAGGCTATCGGTATCGATCGTAGTAATATCGGCTTTGGCGATGACTTCGTCCCCCTCTTCCAGCACCAACGCTATCCAATTTGTGATGGGCGAGGCTTGCTGATCTTCTGCCGGTGCATTTTTACGACCGCGAAGGTAGAATGAAAGTTTTTCAGGCATGTTGAATGATGGAGACTGGATGCTGGAGATCCAGGATCCTCGACCTTCCATCGGTCCGCTACTGAGGTAGGTGGTAGATTGATGATCAATGTCAGAAGTATCCGACAGTATCTGCCAGCTATTGCTATTATAGGGTTGCCTGTCCAGGGGAATGGTTTTCCACTGATCATATATAGCTACCGGTTTGTCCAGAAATTTGTCTGCCAGAGAAGTCGCCCATTCCTTCTCGGCTTGTCCGGGAATTTTTCCACCTTGCTTCATTCCTTCCAGTAATGCCAGAAAGATGGTGTAATCCTCGTCAGGATTGTCTTCACCGAGGGGGCGCAATACCCTGACCAACTGACCCATTTGACCAGCGGGAAGCCAACGGGCCATATGACTGGTATATAAAATCCTCTGCGCTAATTTTTCCGGATAGAGACCTAAATGTTTAAGGAGAAACTGACCCGATTTTTCATCATCGACACCCACCATTACATTGGCAAGCAGTTTGGAATCCGGCGCATTCCAAGAGTTGTTTAGGGCGGCTGTTAATACCTTTTTATCTCTGACCTGATTTCGAAGCGATTGTCGAATGCTATAATAAAAATGCGTATCCAGGGTATCGGTCGTCTTCAATAGATCTATCAACATCTTGACGTGATCGAATGAAGGATGCAGACTGATAACCATAACCGCTTGCCGCTGAACATGAGGATTATTGTAGCTGATATAGCCTTCAGCGGCTGATAGTATCGAAGACGGCAAAGCACTACCCATTTCATAGGCTATCCGAAGGGTGTGGACTTTTACCGTATCATTTGGATGATGGATAGCCTTTTGCAATATGGCCTCATTGAGTCCATCCAGTCGGTATAATATCCAAAGCGCTTGAATCCTGGCGTGACTTGGGGTGTCGTCGGCTGAAGCTAATTGTTGCAAATCAGCTACTGCCGATGGGCCGAAGCGATCCACAATTTGATCAGCAAAAGTCATGCGCAGAGGAAGATTGGGATTATTTAAGTTTTGCAGCAATTGTTTCAGATCGAGCTGAGAGTAATCGAGTTCGGATGCTGGCTGATGTGCCTCCTGACCGGTATAGACAATGCGCCAGATCCGCCCTCTTTGCCGGTCTCTACCCGGATGATCCAGCGGCACTTCGTAATGCCCGATAATTCGATTGTAGAAATCGGCAATATACAAGGCCCCATCCGGGCCTAATTTGACATCCACCGGTCTGAACCAGGGATCATCACTTATGATAAAATCTTCTTCCTGGGTAATAACCGGAGTGGTCCCCTGCATCTGAAAATGATTTCTCGATACCCGACTACGCACCACATCGCCATAATAAAAGTTGTAGCGAAACTCCTCTGGAAATTGATCAGCAATGTAATATTCCAGTCCGGCTAAGGCAGTTGAACCATAATCGTGTTTCATTAACGCCGGACCAAAACCGATTCCCGTGGGTTTCTTACCAAAATGAGGATAATCAGCCCCCCTGACTAATTGATATACCGGACTGGTATGACAGTCGACAGAATAGGTATAACCCAACTCGTCATATGCATAACCGAATGGATTAACCCGTCCGGTGGTGGTAAATTCCAAATGGCTACCATCCATGCGAAATCGAAATGTATTGCCAGAAGATAGGACAATCGTATCACCATCGCTACCGGCAACCGTCGAAGTATTGGAAAAACCATGATCGGCATGAATCCAACCATCCCAACTTCGCACAAAGTTATTGACCATACCATGGGTGTCTCCAAATTTAAATCCGGAATAAAGCATTTTTCGCTCGTCGACTTTATCATCACCATCTTGATCTATTAAATGCCAAATACCAGGTATGCTGTAGGCGATTACCCCATCGGGAACCACCTGAATGCCGATGGGAATATTTAAAGAGTCTGCAAACACCGTAATCTTATCGGCGGTACCATCGCCATCGGTATCTTCCAGGATCGATATCTTATCTTTTCCCACACCGGTAGTATCCGGAAATGGATACTCATAGGATTGAGTGAGCCACATCCGGCCACGTGCATCAAAAGACATATTGAGTGGCTTAGCGATATCTGGCTCTGCTGCGAAAAGTTGCACCTCAAAACCCGGAGGTAGATGAAAAGCAAGACGCTCATCAGTTGGAGAGAGGGGATCAGTAGTCCGGATATTCAGGCTAAATTCATCCGCGTCGGTACTCGATTCGTTCCCCGGATTTTTTTGACAACTAATGATATTGATAACGATGAAAATGGAGAGCAGACACGTAAGAGAACGGTGCATGGTTAGTTTATTCTTGACAGTTAGATTAAAGAGTGGTTAAAATACAACTTTTTAGGACGTTCAAGATTTGATTTATTCCTGGTATGAAACTCAATGCATCGGATGCATTCTTAGGATCTTTTCTGGAAGCAGAGGGAAATACCCGATCATCTGTACAAGGAGAAAGCAGAATTGATCATATGAAGGCAGGATCAACTGCGGGGAGCGGCATCGAACAAACGACTTTAATCAGTGGGTTGATAAGATAAATACTGATTATGAAAAAATTATGTAAACCAAAAAACCTTATGCTGTTATTGCTCTTCTGTCTATTATCCCTAAAAGGTTATAGTCA
The DNA here is from genome assembly GCA_020437045.1 of Saprospiraceae bacterium. Classification (GTDB taxonomy): domain Bacteria; phylum Bacteroidota; class Bacteroidia; order Chitinophagales; family Saprospiraceae; genus JABDMH01. The sequence goes on from JAGQWV010000776.1 coordinate 8,865, forward strand.
ATTCGGTATTAGAGCAGGGGCTAATTTTGCTTCCATAAATCAAGATCCAAAACTTGACCTGGAATTAAAGTCAAACCCCGGTTACCATTTGGGCATTTTGTATGAAATCGATTTTGGTGATAATTTTTCATGGCGGCCCGGTTTGCAGTACAGTCTGAAAGGATCTAAAATCAAGTCTGCTACATCAGGTAATGAAAATGTTCTGAAAACGGGTTATCTGGAGATGCCGTTAGATTTTGTACTTAAATTTGGGGCACCCGAAACCAGTCGCTTCGGCATTTTTGCCGGTCCATACTTAGGATTGCTAATGTCATCCGACCTCGATGATCAGGATGTGAAAGATACCTATAAAGACTTGGATCTGGGGCTAAATGCCGGAATTCAATTTGAATTTTTACCGGTTACCCTTGGCTTGCAATATGGTGCAGGATTAAACAATGTGGCCAATAATAATGGAACAACCGGTGACATTACGGTAAAAAATCAATCGGTATCTGCCTTTGTTATTTTTACCCTTTGATTCTTTCTTTTTGAAAAAGACCTTAAAGCCTGTTGAAATACTTGCTTATCTTATTCGCGGAAATCTTTTGTTTTCTTGCGTTAAGTATGCGGATAATTAATATCACAAAGTCATTTAGTAAATCAACAGTATCTTAATGCTGGAAAATTAGTGCTCCTTGCCACTAATTTTTCAGCAATTAATTCTGATTAGATCCAGGAGAGTTGTGTCCGACTCAATTCACTATCCTCAGCATCCCCAGTATTTAAGGTTCCTATGGGTTCAAATAGTAAGATAGAGACTTCAGATTTGGCTACCGGACAGTGTTCGACACCTTTGGGGATAATAATAAATTCTCCTTTCTCTATCGTAATTGAATGATCTCTAAACAGCATGTCAAAGCAGCCATCTACCACCAAAAACATCTCATCTTCCGCATCGTGT
>JAGQWV010000777.1 GCA_020437045.1 Saprospiraceae bacterium
TGCAGACTGCCGTGTCCGATCTCGAGGTGGTGCGCGAAGAAGAAGACGGGCAGTTGTTCTTCTTCAACTATCCGCTGGAAAACGGCGGCTTCATCCCGGTGGCGACCACACGTCCGGAGACAATCCTGGGCGATACCGCCGTGTGCGTGCATCCAGAAGACGATAGCTATCGTGATCTCGTCGGTCAGTATGCGCTCGTGCCGATGCTCAACCGGCGTATCCCGGTGATCGCGGACGATTACGTCGATCGCGAATTCGGCACCGGCGCGCTCAAGATCACACCGGCGCACGACTTCAACGACTATGAAATCGCCCAGCGCCATAATTTGGAGTTGGTTAACATCCTCAACAAGGATGCAACGCTCAATCAAAATGCTGGGCCGTATGCAGGTATGGATCGTTTTGAAGCGCGCAAGAAGTTGTGGGCCGACATGGAAGCTGCCGGGATGACGATCAAGGTACAGGATCATACGATGGTCGTGCCTCGCAGCCAGCGTGGTGGCGAAGTTGTGGAGCCGATGCTGAGTACGCAGTGGTTCGTGCAGATGGACGACATCGCAGAGAAAGCCCTGAATGCTGTGCGGTCTGGCGACATCAAGATCGTTCCTGAGCGCTTCACCAAAGTTTACTATCATTGGCTTGAAAATATTCAGGACTGGTGCATCAGCCGTCAACTGTGGTGGGGACATCGCATTCCCGCCTATTATTATGAGAATGAGATTGCTGTGGCCGAAACTGCAGAAGAAGCACTGGAAGAGATCCGTGCTAATACCGGTAACCATCAATTAACACTCGCTGATCTGAGGCAAGATGAAGATGTGCTGGATACCTGGTTTAGTTCATGGCTATGGCCTTTCAGCGTTTTTAATGGAATGGAGCCTAATCCGGAAGTAGATTACTACTATCCAACTTCGGTATTGGTGACGGGCTGGGATATCATTTTCTTGTGGGTAGCCAGGATGACCATGAGTGGGTATGAGTGGAAAAACGAACGACCGTTCAAGCATGTCTATTTCACAGGAATGGTTCGTGATCAGCAGCGCCGAAAAATGAGTAAATCCCTGGGCAACTCTCCAGATGCCCTGACATTGATTGATACCTATGGTGCGGATGGAGTGCGCTTTGGTATCTTATCCAGCTCTCCGGCAGGTGGAGACCTTCTTTTTGATGAGAAATTATGCGAACAAGGCAGAAATTTCTGCAATAAGATGTGGAATGCATTACGCCTGGTAAAAGGTTGGGAAAGTAATCTGGAAGACGTCCCGTCATCCTCAGCAGAAAACAAGGCCATTGCCTGGATGGAGTCAAAAATCGACAATATTTTACAGGAGATTGATCAGGACTTTAAAGCTTACCGGTTATCTGATGCACAGATGAAGCTTTATAGTTTTATCTGGAATGATTTCTGTTCCTGGTACCTGGAATGGATTAAGCCCGGATTTGAACAACCTCTTTCCAAAGAGACCTATGAGCGATCCCTGGATATATTTTCGACATTGATGCGAATGCTTCATCCGTACATGCCATTTATCACCGAGGAAATTTGGCATATTCTCAACGGAGATCAGCATGGTGACTGTATGGTTTCAAAATATCCGGAGTCTGGAGGTGTAGTCGTAAATGGAGTGTTGGAGACCATGGAACATCTAAAGGATGTCATCGGTAAGACAAGGGATCTTCGCAATAAAAGCAATCTAAAGCCCCGAGATATCCTGCCTTTATATGTTTTGCAGTCGGACAAAACGGATAGCCTTTTGGCAGATGAGGGCTATGTAGATATCTTGAGAAAGTCCGCCTGGATTGGAGAAATGAGTCCGGTGAAGGATTCGGCCGCGATTGAGGGAGATGCTAATTTACTGTCTTTCGTCGTGGGTACAGACAAATATTATCTGGTGAGTCCGAAGGTCATTGATGTGGAAGAGGAGATTGAAACCTTAAAGAAAGACCTGGATTATCAGCATGGGTTTGTCAATTCCATCAAAAAGAAATTGGATAACGAACGATTTGTTGCTAATGCCCCAGAAGCAGTGGTGGAGAAAGAAAGACAGAAGATGGCAGATGGCCTAAAGCGGATTGAGATGATCAAAGAGAGTTTAGCCAGATTGCTGTAATAAGTGATTATTAGATGGGGGGTGGTTTGGGTGTGAAGTTAATGGTTGATGGGAGATGAGGTTATGAGTGGGGAAATGGTCAGAAGGGATAATGTAAAAATGAACCATGTAGCGCATTATTGTAGAGGCGAATTTATATTCGCCGACCTTTCACCTTCTTCCGCCATGTCCGATCTTGGGAAGAACTCAGACCACGATGGATGATTAATCCCTCAAGTATGCTATATAGGATCTTTGCAGCTCTGCTATCTTTGCTAAATAAAAAAGCCCACTCCTAAGAGCAGGCTTTTTTTTTGGTTCTATTCGTTTACATTAGTGTGTCACGATCACATGTTCAGTCTTCGTTCCTTCCAAGGTTGCTACTCTGATGATATAAGTACCACTTGGATAGCGATTCATGTTAAAGTTGACCTGCTCACTCAAAATGTTTTTCAACGGTTTCATATTGAGAATTTTGCCACTGGCATCAGCCATAAAGACCGTTGCATCCGTTGGCGTTTCAAATGCTATATTAACCCGCACATAATCAGAAGCGGGATTTGGGAATATGCTCACGCTATTTTCCGGAAGGGGTTTTTCATCTACGGCCGTAGACAAGGTTAGCTCCACACCAATGTCGGCCGCATTTTCCTGATAATCGGTCACAATTCCCCATCCTTCTGATCCATCACCGGGAGTAGATACGATGCTGGTTAATTGCCATACTTTGTAATCTTCATTGGTGCCAATAAATAGATCGGATGCACCGGCGGCAAATCGCAGTCCAACCAGATATTTACCTCCTGGCTCCATTTTGATCTCCGTATTCTCACCATCCAAATCACTCAACATCTCAATGTTAAAATCTTTACATCCGGCTGCTTCTTCCCCTTGAGCAAATAATTTAGACCCGATACCGATTACCTGATTGGCAGCAATCAATTCATCGAGACTGGTAGCCGCATCCAAACCGATGAGATCGGTTTCTCCATTGAGCAAGACACCACTCAGTACCCTGGCGGTATCCGGTAGCTGTACAATAAATCCAATCAAAGTTTTTCCGACCAGGGGATCCTGGCCTTCACAGATTTTGAAAGTAATTTTATCAAATAGTAAAGATTCGGTTACACTTTCCGGCAAGCTAAGGAAATTGGCGACATCATATTGATTGCCCCCAAAGTTATATCCTTGGGTTCTACCAGTAGCGGGTAATTTCCGGAAAGAGAAATCTCGTACATCAAAGACATTAAAATCGACATTGTCATCGGGGGTAATGATCTCTGGAGTTGTATCTCCCTGATAGCGCACGTTGTAAGCTAAAATATAGCTCTCCTGGCTTGGTGGTGCATCCGGTACCCAGTCTCGATCGAAATCCCAAATAACAGTGTCACCTGCAGAGAGCCCTTCTACCCATCCGGTATCACTAAAGACCAGATCGCGGTTTTCACTTGTGAGCACTCTCACCATAAACATGATGCTATCGGTTACATCTTCTCCATGATTGGTGACCATCATTTCCAGATCGAAAGAGTCACCGACCATAGCAAAATCAGGCGTTTCGTAGTTGTCGATATTGGTATAGTCGATCACAGCGAGGTCAACTCCCCGGCTGTCATAGAATTTCACATCATCAATCAACCAAAAGTAGTAGTCACCATCCCACACGAATTTAACCATGACATCGGCTTGATTACCGGCTACATCACTAATATCCAATGCCAGGATATCATTAGAACGGGTTGATTGATTTGGAGAAATATCCTCATTAATAATATAGGAGGTCCAGGTTACTCCACCGTCATTACTGACTTCGACGGAGCTTGCTGGTGTAGTGAAATCACTACCACTTTTTGCAAAGTAGCGGTAGTACTGATTGAAGGCCAGAATCACCTGATCCTGACCGGTGAAATCCAATGAAGGAGATACAATTTCACCTGTTTGTGGAGATGGTGAAGGACCTCCTCCCTGATTGTTCTCATCCCCTCCATTATCCAATCCATCGGAATCGAAAAGTAGGGCTCCACCTCCTGAAGCTGATCCAATCGGTGTCTGACCACTGTTGAATGCTCCGGTTCCGGCATCGCCGTTCGGGGCCCATACCCACACTGCATTCGTGTCGGAAATACCGGTTGTAGTCCATCCTTCCAGATCATTATCGAAGGTAAAAGTATAGATCTCTGTCTGACCATAGGCGGTTATGGTTAGGACCATAACAGTGAAAATAGTTGTAAGTGTTTGAATGGTCGAATGATACATATGCTTTTAATTAATCGATTAAGGAAATTATAATTTGCTGCACAAGATAGGAAATTACCTATAAGACTTGTCTTATTTAACGTATTCTATATGTGCTTTGCTTCCCCGTGAAAAGCACAAAATTAGCGAAATTGAGGATAATGCTCCGCCTCCGGGTCTCTTACATGCGAGCTCTGATTCGTTTTCCTTAATTAAGCGACATTGATTTCGCATTCGGAAATTCGTCATTCCATCAACATGTCCCGGGAGATTGGCATGACACCGGGGTACTGGCAAACTAAAGTGCCGCAATAACTTGCCCAATAGGCGATCGTGTGTAAATCAAATTTTTCCGCCACTGCCAGGGAGGCTACACTAATGACGGTATCACCGGCACCGCAGACATCAGCAATCAATCTTTCTTGAGTGGGTAAAAGTAGATGCTCATCCTGGCGGTCGATGTAGATGCCTTTGTCGGATAGGGTGATGACAATAATATCACAGTCTAATTTTGACCGTAGATAAGCAGAGGCTTTTTTAAGACTAGTCAAATTTGGTTCAACGGAAAAAGGCAGGCTTGCTCGTAATTCGGCCAGATTGGGTTTGAAGAGCGTGACGTTGCGGTACGTAAAAAAGTTTTCGAATTTGGGATCGACGGTTACAGGAATATTCCATTGATTAAATAATTCCAACAATTGCCTGATACTATTGGTGCTGAGTACTCCTTTATTATAGTCCTGCATCACTACGATATCAATCTTGTAGTGACCAAGAATCGCTGTGATCTTCTGGATTAAATTGCGCAGTAAATCGTCATCGATCGCATCCCTGCGTTCCTGGTCTACCCGCAATAGATGCTGCTTGCCAGCCATCACTCGCGTTTTGCAAGTGGTCATACGCAGTTCACTTTCCAGAAGTAAATCAGTGTGGATGTTGTTATTTAGCAAGAGTTCGGTCAATTTCTTTCCCATATCATCATTTCCGATAGCCGATGCGAGCCATACTTCTGCTCCCATACCAGACAAGTTGAGGGCTACATTGGCGGCTCCGCCTGGTAAGTGCCGGGTGTTTTGGTGCATCAATATCGGCACCGGAGCTTCGGGTGATATACGATTGACGGTACCAGTGAGATACTGGTCAATCATCACATCTCCGACTACCAAAACTTTTTTACCCTTGATCCGCTCCAGAAAAAGACTTGCTTGCACGTTTGTCATGATATATACTTACGGTTCGCAAGGTACTGCACAACTTTTAAAGTAGCTCCCTGATGATGGCTAAGAAATGAGGCTATGCCCTGCTTTGCTGCCCGGTAATGATCTTCATTGGAAAAGAATTCCATAGCCTCCTTAAATTCGTGAGAAGATTTAATGCTTATAGCGGCACCAAGATGGATAAGTTCTTTTGCTTCTTGAAATCTATGGTAATTTGGACCGAATATGACCGGCAATCCCGCGGCTACAGGCTCCAGAATGCTGTGGATACCTTTACCAAAACCTCCTCCAATGTAAGCGATATGACCATATTGATACAAATGAGCCAAATCACCTATGGTGTCAACCATAATTCCATCCTCCGGCTGGGTTTGATCATGACATTCACTTAGTAACTTATATTCTTTTCCAATATGGGATGTGATCTTTTTTCGCATACCCTGACTGATATCGTGAGGTGCCAGGATTATAAAATATGGATTAGTAGATTGATTTAACCATGGAGCAAAAATCGATACGTCGTTGGGCCAGATACTTCCAAAGATCATTATTTTATTTTTAATTTTTGGGCCATTTAAAAAGACGTATTCTTTCAATTCTGATTGTAGTTGAATGACCCGGTCTATCCGGTTGTCACCGGCAATCAGTGTATTAAATTGATATTTACTTAGGAGGACTTCACTTTTCTGATCCTGGACAAAAATTACTTCGGCATTTTGGAGAATGCGTCGTAATTTTATTGCCCACCACCTAAATAAAAAATGACGTGAATGAAATACCGAAGAAATAAATATAAAAGGTATTTTTCTAGCCGATAAAATATTTAAATAATTAAACCAAAAATCATATTTGACAAATATTGCCAATCTGGGATTGACGGCATTAATAAACCTTTCTGCATTCTTTCTTGTGTCCAAAGGTAGGTAATAAATATTGTCTGCATGCTGGTAGTTTACCCTCATTTCGTACCCACTTGGTGAAAAAAAGGTAAGTACG
>JAGQWV010000778.1 GCA_020437045.1 Saprospiraceae bacterium
GGACAAGGGCCAATCGATAGACAATAAGGGATCATCATAGCGGATACCTCTTTCTGCACCGGGATCATAGAAGTTCGAATGCTGATATATGATAGCTGTATTATCTACCAAGGTTTGGAATCCATGTGCTAATCCGGTAGGGATATACAGCATTTTATTATTGGATTCACTTAATTCAATGGAAAAATGTTGCAGAAATGTCGGAGAACCTTTACGAACATCAACGACCACATCGAAAATTCTTCCGCGAACGCAGCGAAGCACTTTTACCTCCGCATGAGGTGCAATCTGATAATGTAACCCCCGGAGGGTACCTTTCTTAAGGGTCACAGAATGATTGACCTGAACAAATTCATCAACTAATCCTGCCCGCTTAAATTCTTCCTTGCAATAGATGCGTGAAAAAAAGCCCCTATCATCCTGGAATGGTTGTAAATCGATGGTATAGAGACCCTTGATATGCGCTGGAATGAATTTCATTTGTTCAGATGAAGTTCATGATCGATAATTTCACTTTCACGCAGTGCACGAACAACATTCAGTCGCATCAATTCTCCATCCCTGAAGGCAGCATCGTGAAAATGGATAGCTTGCAGTCCTTTATTTAAGTCTGCGATGGTATCGATCAACGAAAATTGCGGCTGGTAATTTGGAGCAAGCTCTTCAAACAAATCAAAATTTACCCGGTAGGATCTCTTATCCGGTGCAGCATTCTCATTAATCTTTACCTTAACCGTAGGCATTACTTCCTGAACGGCATAGGCAAGATCTTTTACCTGATAGTTCCAGACATTACTTCCGGTATTGATGGTTAGAAAATTTCCTCCCTTTGTACTTGACCTTTCTGCAGCCCAAGCGATGGCTCTTGCCATATCCAGCACATGAATTAATGGACGCCAGGGAGTACCATCACTCAGTATATCTATTATACCGGACGACATTGCTCCAGCCACAAAATCATTCAAGACCAGATCCAGACGTAATCGTTCACTCATTCCACATGCCGTAGCAAATCTTAAACAGGTTACCTGAAACACATCCGAGGCGATCGATTTGAGTGCTTCTTCTGAGTATATTTTCGATTTAGCATAAGCGGTCAGCGGATTAAGTGATGATGCTTCTTTTCTGGGTTCATCTTCAGCAGCGCCATAGACACTGCAACTGGAAGCAAAAATAAACCTACGCACTCCCATTCGCTTAGCCATTTCCGCAATACGAATATTGGCTTCGTAATTTATTTGCATCGTCGGCTTTTCAAATTTATTACCTATCGGATCATTGGAAATCGCTGCCAGCGAAATGATCACATCGACACCTTCCAGAATTTCTTCAGGAAAGGAACGGACATCGCCATAAAACTGTGTGTTCAACAATGCATCTGGACAGATGGAAGTGGTCGTCAGATACCGGGCAAAATATCCGATATCATATCCATAAATAGTGGCATCCGGATATCTTTGCCTGAACTCCCGAATTACTCCGGGACCAACATAGCCTAAGTTTCCGGTTATTAGTATTTTCATAGTTTTTTCATGGTCATTGACTTTTGGCAAAACCACAAAAACCAGGCCACCATTGACCTTATGGCTTATTGATAAAAAATCTTAGTTAACAATACCGAAATGTCATATCGATTAACAGTAATATCTCAATTTTTTTAAAAATTTTTGAGACCGAATCACTTCATATGGTAAAAATGTTGCATTAATCGACTAATCCATAACATTAAATTTTCTCAGATGTTTATTAAACACTAATCCAATAGTTAAGATGGGTTAAACAGGAAATTTATCTATAACAAAACTTTAATACCACTTATAGACATTTTGCTTTATTATAATCTATTCCGCAGATTCACTACTGTTAAATATCCTCATAAGGAACTGAGATAGTTGTAATTATGATTTTCTTGATGTAAATTTAGCGCCGAAAGATAAAGAGTACACTCAACGTAGTAAGTTTCCATTCTCTTTGCTTTTGACCATGTTGGTGCTCCAAGAACTGGTGAAGTATTAATAAACTAGTATTCAAATATGCATTTGGAAAGACAGGCACCGCATTACATCCTTCTGGCATTATATCTGGCCATCGCGCAATCGTGTGTTTCACACAAAGAACTTATTACCTTAAATGGTTCAGATCCACAAGTGGAAAGAGGAGCGAATAAACAGACCGGTCAAGAAATGCTAAATCCACCAGCTTTGTTTCTCATTCAACCCTCTGATCTACTGATTGTGAATATAAATGCCTTCGAGGGCAATAGTATTCAGTTTCTTCAGCAAGAATTTGCCTCCCGTAATCTCAACAATGGCAACCGGGAATATGGCCCAAATGCTTTGTACTACAATAGCTATGAAGTTGATAGAGATGGATACATCAACCTTCCTTTTATCGATAAGGTCAAAGTGGATGGCATGAACACTGACCAACTTAAGACGAAATTAGACTCTGCCTATTCACCTTACTTTAAATATGTATCGACATCCGTAAAACTGGCTAATATGCGCGTCACGATTCTGGGTGAAGTAGAACAACCTGGGGTACACTACTTCTTTAATAATCAAACCAGTATTCTTGAGGCCATCAGCTTAGCTGGTGATTTTACCGACTTCGGAAACCGTAAAAAGGTTAAGCTGATACGACGTTATGGCAATGAGACTAAAACCATCATGCTTGACCTAAACAAAGAAGACTTTATTAACACCGAATATTACTTTATACATCCCAACGATCTGATTTATATAGAACCCATTAAAGCCAAAGCATTCGATGTAGGAGCACAGTCGGTAGGCCTGGTACTGTCGGTAATCTCTACAGCAGCTTTACTGGCTAATATATTTCTTGATATAAATAAAAAATAGATAAACTGACTTGCAGGCCATTGTTGCCCCTCAGGATTCCTCAAGTGTCCTGCAACTTTGTAAAAAATTCTGGCCGTTCACCTAATTAACAATTTGAGATCATGAGTACCAATCAAGTTGACCGTCAAAAAACTCCCGAGCTAAATCTACGAGAGTTCTTAAAGAGGGTATGGAAATATAAATTCCTTTACCTTCTAAGCATCGTATTTTTTGTTGCCTTGGGAATAGTCTACATTAAATGGGTTCCACCCGTATACGAGGTAGACACATCACTTTTAATTGACACAAAATCAAATTCCCGGACATTAGGGGAAAGTCAATATGTAGATGGAAGTGTACGACTATTCGAAACAGAAAAGAATTTGTACAACGAGATGAACATTCTTCAATCTGTGGAGTTGATTCGCAACACATTGGAAGATCTGCATTATGAAGTGTCTTACCACACTCGAAAAAGTATTGTATATCGTGAACACTATGACGATTTTCCTTTTAAAGTCGAAGTGATTGACAAGGCAAATCAATTAGTAAATACACCCATTTTTATAGCCGTAACTTCAAATGATCACTACAAGATCTCCGTTGATGAGAAAGAATACCAGGTCAGAAATGGGATATCAGGAAAGATTGAGACTTATGATCAACCACTTCTTTTTTCAAAAGAACATGCCTTTGGAGAAACAGCCGTGACCGACCTGTATTCAGTTATTGTTCACCGTGACACAGACGTTCCTTTGAGCAATTTTGATGGCAGTGAGATGTATTTTGAAATTCATGATATGGAAGACCTGGTCAGGTCATATCAAAATAGCCTTACAGTGAGTCAAGCTGATGTACAGGCAAGCATAATCAACATCGTCAGTGATGGAGAGTTGGTAAACAAACAGGTGGCATTTCTCGATCAGCTAACCAAGAACTACATCAACGAAAAACTTGACGAAAGAAATCAAATTGCTGACAATAAAATCAATTTTATTCAACAACAGTTGTCGAATATCTCCGACTCACTCCGGCATGCAGAACGCAGTCTGGAAAGATTTAAAAAAGATGCTGATGCGGTAAATCTTACCCAGACGGGAGCAAATGCTTTATCTGAATACCAAGATTTAGAAACAAAAGTTGGTCAGGCGGAAATGAACATGGATTACTATAAATCCTTGTTAAAATATGTACAAGACACCACATCCGAAAATCAAATAGTTGCTCCTTCTTTTGTTGGAATTGAAGATGCCTTATTAAATGAAAATTTGCTAGATCTGAAAAGACTTAATTCCGAATTATCACGCATACAATTCCTGCAGGGCAGTAAAAGCCCAGATGCCGATGTTGTCGTACATCAAATCCAACAAACACGCGAATCATTGGAGGAAAATCTTAGAAATTTAATCGCGTCTACCAATCTTTCGATCAAGAACCTGGATCTACGAAAAAATCAGATTGAAAAGACTATTGATATGCTACCGACCAGGGAAAAAAATCTGATCAATTATCAAAGAAAACCAAGACTCTTCGAGAATCTTTATAACAATTTAAGTCAGGAATTGGCCA